>JBGPEF010000098.1:0-13105 GCA_041482675.1 Tepidisphaeraceae bacterium
AGGGGATATTCGTGATCGCGTCGCTTGAAACCGCCGCGGACTTTACGTATGCTTTTATGACTTATATACGTATATGAGGTAACCGGTGATGGCAATGTCAAAATTGACGTTATATGCCGATACAAAAGTGGTGAAGAGGGCAAAGCAGTGGGCCGCAAAGCAACACACGAGTTTGTCGGCCACCGTAGGACGATTTCTGCGCGCGCTGACGGCGCAGCAAAAGGTAGGTGATCTGCCGCCGATTACGCGGAGGCTGAGTGGGATAGCAAAGATTCCGGACCGGCCGCTGCGTGAGTTGATGGAGGAGGCGCTTGAACAGAAATACCGGTTGCGCAAATGACTGTTTTTCTCGACACCAACATCCTTTTGGATGTATTGGGCGAGCGCCACCCGCACTATGCCACAGCAGCGCTGCTCTGGGGCGAAGTTGAAAGGGGAGCGCTGAAGGCGATGGTGTCAGCGATCAGCTTCAACAACATTCACTACATCATCCGAAAATCCGCGGGAACGTCCAAGGCTCGTGAAGCCATGGTTTCGTTAAACGCAATCTTCAGCATCGTCCCTCTTGATGCTGCCGTTATCGCCGAGGCGATCAATACAGCATCGTCTGATTTTGAAGATGCGATTCAGTACGTGTCGGCGCTTCGAGTGGGAGTGGATTATTTTGTCACTCGTGATCCAGGGCATTTTCCAAAACAGCCGCTTAGCGTAGTTTCGGCCGCGGAATTATTGGCGAGTCTCAAATCGCAACGTGGGGAAAATCTGGCGTAAGCAAATTATTCATGATCGCGATGATGGCGGCATTCGGGGCAGCGGTCAGCGCAGGCGCGCAGGTCGTAGCCGCAGGGCCCGCAGAGGCCGTGCTTGCGGCGGACCGTCATTCATCGATGAATTTGACGCGGAGTCGTGTCGAGTGGCCCAAAATTGGTGCGAGCGACCTTTCAATTTGGTCACGAGTGGCGAGGCGGATTTTGTCCAGCTCCGGTTTGGGGAGGGTTTGTTTGCGGGCCGATTCGTAGAGGGCTTTTTGGGCGAGATTCAGTTGATCAGCGCCGCTGAGTTTTTTGAAGCGCAGGCCGGTGACATCGATGCGCTCGGTGATGGGATGGCTGCCATCGACTTCGATGGCGATGAGTGCGGGCGGGAGGATGGTGAGGGTTTGAATCTGAGTGAGGGGGTTGTAAGAGAGATTGCGGTCGTCGATTTTGGAGAGATCGACGCCGAAATGATATTTCACTGGCGCCTGGACTGTGGCCGAGGCGGTGCCGCGCCAGCTATCGTCAAGTTTTGTGGCGGTGACGGTGGATTCGATGGAGATGGTGAGGAGCTTCAGCTCGCGGGTGGCGCGGAGGACCTGGGCGGGCGGCGGGGCGGGCGGTTGCTGGATGGTTTGCGGGGGCGTTGGAGTGGGAATGGCCAGCCAGCCCACCAGGGCGGGCATGAGCAGGGCGATGATGAGGATCAATAGCCCGAGCCAGTCGATACGTCTGAGGGCCATGAAATCTCCTGTTTCAACTTACAATACGCCCGGCCGCCCCTGCGCGTTCAGGCGGTACTAAAGGCCACTTCATTTATAATCGGCTCGTGGCACAAATGGACCCCAGAATCGCGGATGTGGTGGAACTCCTCGAGCGGCAGCGCGCGGCGGGGCTGCATCGTGGGGTGGTGATGTATGCATCGCTGCGCGGCGCGGTGATTGCCGATTTGGCGGTGGGGGAGTTGACGAGCGATGCCGTTTTGCCCTGGCTGTCGGCTGGGAAACCAATCGCGGCCGTGGCGATTGCGCAGCTTTGGGAGAAGGGATTGCTGGAGCTGGATGATGCGGTGGCGCGGCATGTGCCGGAGTTTGCGGGGCGGGGAAAGTCAGGGATCACCCTCCGGCATTTGCTGACGCACACGGCCGGGATTCGCCTTGCGCGGCTGGAGAAGGGATTGTCCTGGGAGGAGACGATCGAGCGAATTTGCGATGCGCCAGTCGAGCCGGATTGGGTGGTGGGCGAAACGGCCGGATATCACGCGCTGACGAGCTGGTTTGTGCTGGGGGAAATTGTCAGGCGATTAAGTGGGAAGGCGTGGGAGGCGTATGCGCGGGAGCAGATTTTTGGGCCGGTGGGGATGACCCATTCGTCGTTTGCCCAGGAGGCTTCGTTTTCGCCGGGTGCGGGGGCGCGCGGGCCAGCGCGGGAGTTGGCGATGTTTTACGAGATGCTCCTGAGACGCGGCCTGAATGCTGCGGGAAGGCGGGTCCTTCTGTCGCAGAGCGTCGAGGCGCTGACGGCGCGGCACCGGGTGGGGATGCTTGATGATACTTTCAAACACATCATTGATTG
Organism: Tepidisphaeraceae bacterium; assembly: GCA_041482675.1. Taxonomy (GTDB): domain Bacteria; phylum Planctomycetota; class Phycisphaerae; order Tepidisphaerales; family Tepidisphaeraceae; genus JBGPEF01. The sequence goes on from JBGPEF010000098.1 coordinate 2,331, forward strand.
GGGGCTGGGATTTATCATCAATTCCAACCAGTACGGCGTGGAGACAGTGCCGTATGGCTACGGCCGGCACGCCTCGCCGCGGGCCTTTGGCCATGGCGGGCGGCAATGCTGCACCGGCTTTGCCGATCCGGTTCACGGATTGGCGGCAGCGCTGATTTTCAGCGGCGCGCCAGGAGAAGAAGCGCATCAAGCGCGAATGCGGGACGTGCTCAGTTCGCTGTATGAAGGCCTGGGTCTGCGTGGGCAGCAGCACGATTAATTCGCACACCCCGAATGTCCGCTACAGGCCACATATCACGTTCGTTCCCATCAACTGCATCCGGCGCATCGGAAATTACTTCAAAAATGCGGTTCTATAGTAAGAACTGGCGGATGATTGGATAATATTACAGCACACCAGTTTTGTTCGACCCCTCGCTTCACCGAGATTTAATAGTGCGCCTTCGCAAACTCGAACTATAGTTGCGTTGTCCGGTCCGCCAGCGCAACTCAGCGAGGAAACTGCAACATGATTGGCACCAATCGCGCTGCCGCATTCATCGGCGCATTATTTCTGGCCGCCACCGCCGCCCACGCCGCGATCGCGGTGGACCTCACCACGGCCGGCTCCAGCGGCATCATCAACGGCGCCATTTACCAGCAGGTTGCGCCGCAGCCCACGGGCACGGGAGTCTTGAATACTTTCCTGCGCATGCAGAGGGCCGGCGTGGAGCAGGGATATAACACCGATTTCCGGCCGATTCAGTTTGATGTAATGAACGACTCGACATCCCTCCTGTTGTCGCGAGTGCCGAAGGTAACCATCGACGGAACCATTTATAGAGAGTTCCTGCTGGATATTAATGAGAACAACAGTTCGCCGCTGCTTTCATTGAATGATGTGGAGATCTTTCTGGGCATTCAGCCGGACGCCACTGGTTACGCGAATCTGGGGACGATGGTGTACAAGATGGATGCCGGCGCCAACAACAGCGTGAAGCTGGACGCGTCCTTGAATAATGGAAGCGGATCGGGCGACATGCTGCTGTACGTGCCCGACAGTGACTTTTCCGCCTCCGTGGGCCCGTACGTCTACCTGTTTTCGCGCTTCGGTCAGGCAATCCCCAACGACAACAGTGACGTGACGGCCGACGCCGGATTTGAAGAATGGGCCGCGGGAAAAAAGGGGCCCAATGGCACGATCGTTCCCATCACGCCCGTGCCCGAGCCGGCTTCGCTGTCGCTGCTGATTGTCGCACCGGCCGCGTTGCTGCGGCGGCGCGGGCGGTAATCATTCCCGCTGGCCGAATTCCCACTCATCGCTATGATTTGCCCCGGGAGGCAAGTCATGGCGGAATCCGCGGCTAGGCCGTTTTCACCAGCATTTAATTCCTATCGGTCGTCGGTTCTCGCCCGGCGCGGCGTGGTGGCTTCCAGCCAGCCGCTGGCGACGCAGGCGGGGCTTTCCATTTTGATGAAGGGCGGAAACGCGGCCGACGCGGCCGTGGCAACAGCCGCGGCGCTCAACGTCACCGAGCCGGCCTCGACCGGTTTGGGCGGCGATTGCTTTGCTCTCTTCTACGACGCCAAAACCAAGAACATCACCGCGCTGAACGGCTCGGGCCGCGCGCCGGCCGGTTTGTCGATTGAATTGCTTAAGCAACAGCACCTGATCAGTCCGCGCAAATCGGTGATCGCCGATGAATATCACGCCCACAACATAACCGTGCCGGGTGCCTGTGGCGGGTGGTGCGCGATGGCGGCCCGGCACGGGACGATGAAGCTGGCGGAGATTTTTGCGCCGGCAATTGAGCTGGCCGAGAATGGCTTTCCGGTTGCGCCGCTGACAGCACATTTCTGGGGCGGGCTGGTAGCGCGGCGGCTGGCGACGACGCTGGGGGGCACTGAGTTTCTAATCGATGGCAGGGGGCCAAAGGCCGGGGAGATTTTCAGGAACCCGGGATTGGTGCGCACCCTGAAGGAGATCGCCAGGGATGGCCCGGATGCCTATTACAAAGGCGAGATTGCCAGATCGATTGCCGAAATCGTTCAGAAGGCCGGCGGCGTGATGACCGTCGAAGATCTGGCCGCCCATGAGACGACCTGGCATGAGCCGATCAGCACCGACTATCGCGGCATGCGTGTGTGGGAATGTCCTCCGAACGGCCAGGGAATTGCCGCGCTGCTGGCGCTCAATGTGCTGGAAGGGTTTGATGTCGCCTCGATCCCGCCGGAAAATGCACAGCGCTGGCATCTGCTGATCGAGGCGATGCGAGTGGCGTTTGCGGATACATCGTGGTACGTCGCCGATCCGAAATTCTCCAAAGTACCCGCGAAAGAACTGCTGTCGAAGGAATACGCGGCGCAGCGGCGGAAACTGATCAATCCGGACAAAGCGACATTGGATACGACGCATGGGTCGCCTGTGGCTGGCAGCGACACGGTCTATTTCTGCGTCGTCGATGGCCAGGGCAACGCCTGTTCGTTTATCAACAGCAATTACCTCTCGTTTGGCACCGGCATCGTTCCAAGTGGCTGGGGATTCGCGCTGCAAAATCGCGGAAACTGTTTTTCTGTCGATCCCAATCATCCCAATGCGCTCGCCGGGCGAAAGCGGCCTTATCACACGATCATTCCCGGCATGATCACGCGCGGCGATGGCTCGCTCTACGCGCCATTTGGCGTGATGGGCGGCTATATGCAGCCGCAGGGGCACGTGCAGGTGGCGGTGGCGATGCTGGATGATCATCTGGAGCCGCAAGAGGCGCTGAATCGACTGCGATTCTGCATCGAGCCGGCGTCGGCCGCGGGATTGGTCAGTTTGGAGGAGGGAATTCCTGAGGAGGTCGTGGAGAAACTGCGTGAGATGGGCCATCCCTTGAAAGGCGTCATCACCGGCTACAACCGAGCGACGTTTGGTAGAGGCCAGATCATCCGTCGCGAGCCCAGCGGTGTCCTCTGGGCCGGCAGCGATCCCCGGGCCGATGGATGCGCGATGGGATTCTGATTACCGGACGCGGGCAAAAAGCCCGGTTTTGCGTGACGGGTCGGATGCAGCCGGTTAACATGCCGCCAACCAACAATTCTTTCTCAACGGGAACCAAGCGCTATGAGTGCAGACACCGCATCGGCACGAGTCTCGTCCGGAATGCTTCGGCCCCAGCCTGCTCCGGGCATCAATTTCAAGCTCTCGATCATGATGTTTTTGCAATATGCGATCTGGGGCGCATGGCTGCCGCTGATGTTTCCCTATTTCACGGAATTTCGCGGCTTCACCGCCCAGCAGATCAGCATCATCGCCGCCATCGGCGCGGCCGGCGCACTGGTGGCCCCGTTCATTGCCGGACAAATCGCCGACCGCTATTTCAACAGCGAAAAATTTCTGGGCGTGAGCCATATTCTCGGCGCGGTTTTGATATGGGTGATGGCGTATACGACAAAAGAGCAGCTTGTTTTGCTGTCGGGGCTCTCGTTCCTGTACGCATTGCTGTATACGCCGACGCTGGCGCTGACCAATTCGCTGGCGTTTTTTCATCTGCCCGATCGCGATCGCGATTTTGGCAAGGTGCGGGTGTGGGGGACAATTGGATGGATCGCGGTCGGCATCGGGATAGGCCAGTGGCTGCTTTACAAGGCGGGGACGGATCGGCCGTTGCAGGTCAAGTACATGGCCGACGCCTTTCGCGTGAGCGGGGTCCTGGGCTTCATTTTGGGGATCTACTGTTTCTTTCTGCCCAAAACCCCACCGCAGCGGGCGCGGGTTGCGACGGTGCCGCCGGCGCCGGATGTCGTGGATGCTGAGCAATTCGAAAGCGGCGGGCGCCAGCCCTCACGAGAATTCGCTCCGTTTGAGGCACTGGGGGAAATTTTTACCATTCGCGCCTTGTTGGTGATGTTCCTGGTGGCATTCCCAGTCTCCTGCATCCACCAGTTTTACTTCGTCAGAACCGCCGGTTTCCTCGGCTCGCCGCAGCTTGGCCTGAATAACGCCGCCGCGACGATCAACAAAATATTCGGCGTCGGTGGCGGCGGTTTGATGACCATCGGCCAGATGTCGGAAATCATCGTGCTGGCCCTGATGCCGCTGGTGGCCAAGAGCCTCTCCCGCAAATCGCTGCTCTCCATTGGGCTGCTGGCCTACATCCTGCGGTTTTTTATCTTCGCTTATGTGCACCAGCCCTGGGCGGTGGTGGCGGCGCTGGCGCTGCACGGCATCTGTTTCGGCTGCTTCTTCTTCGTGTGCTTCATGATCGTCGATGAGATGACCACCAAGGATGTGCGAGCCAGCGCCCAGAATCTCTTCAACCTGATCATCGTCGGATTCGGCGTGATCGTAGGCAACCTCTTCGCCGGACAGGTTGACAAATGGGCCATGCGCGGCGGCGTCATCGATTGGGGAATCTTCTTCAGCATTCCCATGTGGATCGCCGTGGGCTGCCTGGGGGTGCTCGTCCTCTTCTATCCGAGCCGCTCAAGGACCATCGATCAGGGACGATTGGCGGCGGTGTGATATCGAAGAGCACTGGCAGACAAGCTGCCAGTGGCACGTGCTGCGCGACATTATCGGACCTGTTTCTCTAATCGTCTCCTCATTTAAGCGACCTGGTTAATTCGCCGATAACGCGAAATAGGTCCCCGTCTGCACTTTTGGGGCCGAGTGAGCGGCGGAGGGGGCACCGGAGGAGTCATGGCGCAGGTTGCAAAGCGAGAGATAAAAAGCCTTTGGCTGGAGTTCTCGCAAAACCGCTCCGAGTCCCTGCGAAATCTTTTGACCGAGCATTACTATCCCCTCGTCAAGCGGACCGCACAGCGAATTCACTCCAAGCTGCCGCGCGAGGTCGAGCTGGATGACCTGGTCTCGGCCGGGACATTCGGGCTGATGTTCGCCATCGATGCCTTTGACATGAATCGCTCGGTCAAATTTGAAACCTATTGCGCCACCAGGATTCGCGGGGCAATTCTGGACGAATTACGCTCCTGGGACTGGGTGCCGCGCCTGGCGAGGCTGCGGGCGCACAAGCTGGTCGATGGAACCCGCGAAATGAAGCTGGAACTGGGCCGCGACCCCACGAATGAAGAACTGGCCCAGCGACTGGGCGTGCCGATGGAGGAAGTGGACCGGATCGCCCGCGATGGAACGCTCACGCGGGTGATGTCGCTCTCACGCCAGGTGCGCGGCGGCGAGAGCGATGAGGAGCGCGACCTGTTCATCCTCCAGGACCACAAAATCGATCTGCGTCTGCGCTCGATGGAGCGCGAGGATGTGAAGGAAGTGCTCAGCCACGGCCTCTCGCGGGCCGAGCAGTTGATCATCATGCTCTATTATTTTGAGGGGATGACGATGAAGGAGATCGGCGCGACCCTCGATCTCTCCGAGTCGCGCGTGAGCCAGATGCATTCCACGATTCTGACCCGCATTCAACGGGAACTGGGCATGCCGCAGGTCCCACCCGCGGCCGCGGCGTAAGAGCACCCTCCTCCGCCCAAGCGGCCCCTACCTCGGTCTCTGCTGCTTTTCCTGCTGACCCTGCTGTTTTTCCAATTCCGCCAGCCGCTTCTGGGCCGCCTTGGTTTGCTCCAGCAGCCGGGCCCGCATCGCCTCGACGTCCGCCAGTCGCTGCTCGAGCATCTCGGTTTCGGCCTGGAGCCGCTTGTGCATCAATTCGAATTGCTGGTCCTGAACGTCGAGCTTCTGGGCATCCTGAAAATCGCGAAGGCGAAGTTGCTGTTGCTGCAACGCACGATCCCCAAGCTTCTGCGCCTCCTGGATTTGCTGGCGAACATCGAGGTCCAGCCCATTCTCAGCGATGTTGGGGGCAATCCGAAGAATGCGGGCGTTGCCGTTGATTGCCAGACCGCGGCCGCGGGCGTTGTATCTGTCGTAAATCGCCGCCGCCTCCGGCTGTTCCTTGCGCATCTCTTCGATCGACTTGGCCTCGTAATCCTTCTGGACCTGTTTGCCGTTGTCGTTCTCGGTGACCGACATGCGGATTCCGTCGGGCCCTTCCTGAATATTCACCTGCCGATCGCCGTCGGTGACGTTGGTATTGCGCACCCCATTTGTTGCGGTGACGTTGATATTGAGCCGGCCGGCGCGGGCCACCAGCACATCGGCCGGCATTCCACGGTTGCCTGCGATGCCCCATTGCTGCGCCGCGTTGGCCTGATATGCGTTTAATCGGCGTTGCCCGCGGACTTCGCGCCGGCCCTCGATTTTCGGCACCAGATAATCGGCATAAGAGCGAATGCTCGGATCTTCACTCTTCGCCGCCTCGCGCAGGGCCGGCAGGGCTTCCGCTCCGAGTTTCTGAAGCTCCTCGCTGGCCGCGTCGCGCTTGGCGAAATCATCGGCGGCAAGCTGCTGAATCAGGCCGGCGATTTTCTGTTGCTGGGGAGTTGGTTCTGCCTTGGCGGCCGGCGCATCCGCGGCCGGGGCCGGTTGAACGGCCGGCGCCGGGCCAGCGCCAGGTGCAGCGACCTGGCCAAACGAAATGCCAGCGAGAAAAAGAGAAGCCGCGAACGCGGAACCGTGAATTCCCCAATTCATGACGGTCTCCTTGGAATGAGTTTTGGTCCTATTACCGACGCCGTGGCGTAGGGCGATCTAACAGCATTATGCCACTGAAATATGCGAGCGCCAATGCAATGGCCGCTCAATCAGTAATTGATGCGCGGCCAGTGGGATTGTTTCGGGATATTCAGGACACGGGCAAGATGCCCGTGCTACAGGACCTGTTTCCGCAATTCGCTGACAGCCTGCTTGATGCAATCGAGGTGAGGGTTGACGGCGAGTGCTTTTTCGTACGCCTTTATCGCTTCCCGCGGCTGGCTGAGGTGGGCATAGCAATGCCCCAATCCCGCCCAGGCCCCAAAATGGCAAGGCATCAGCCTCACCGCATGATGGCAATCGACCAGCGACTCATCGAATTTTTCCTGGAGGTAATTGGCTATCGCCCGCTGGTTATACGCTTCCGCAAAATCCGGCGACAACTCGATGGCCCGGCCAAAATGCTTGAAAGCGCAATCAAATTTACGATCCGACAGACATTGCGTCCCCCGCGCCAATTCCTCATTGGCCACGGCCGATCCACAGCGAAACCAGATCGACCAGAGGGCATGTTCGGCCATCTGATTGGTCATCGGATCGGGATCTTTCAGCCGCTCCGCCACGGCCGGGATACAGCAGGCGCGGCCAACGAGTGATAACGCCAGCGCCGCCACTTTTCGCGCATCACAATCGGGACAGGAAAGCAGCGAAGTGATCTGGTCAGGGGTGTAATGTTTTTTGAGATGACACAGGAGCCCTTCGAGGTCCTTGGACTCCAGAAGGGGCGTGACGGAGTCAACGAAACGGCAGGGGTCTATCGCGGTTGAGCCTGACACGCTTTTACTTTAGGCGATGCGGGACAAGGGTTTCCATTATTGTAGTGCAGCCTTTTAGGCTGCGGATTGCAGGCTGCAAGCCTGCACTACAATCTCCTCGCTCTGCAACAGCCTTCCTTTTCTGGTCAACACATCCCCTGCACATCAACAAAAAGGGGCGTCGCAAAAATGCGCGCCCTTGAGCTCTGCAAACCTAGTAAGGCGTCGGACGCCAATCACCCGGTCGGCGTCCGGAATCGTATCCTTCGAATCGCTGTTTCTGCTCGGCCTCGGCCGCTCTAGATTCGGGGCTGAAAGGCGTGGCGTAATAGCCGCGCTGCACCGTTTCCGAATCGCCGAGCTTGCGTGGTACATAACCCGTCTCGGTCGTGCTTTCGCAGCCGATCAAAAGCGCTGCGCACCCTAAGAAGCACCATTTAACCATCACAAACACCCTGCGATGTGCGTTGTCCTACCCTGCTCCGCCAGCCGGACGGGCGTCTGTCCCAATTTGTCCGTTCCCAAGTCTCCGCCTGAGCAATGATACTAGGCAGGAGAGCCGAATTATCCAATTTTTATACGCCCGATTCGGCCAATGGCAAGTGGCGCGTGATTTGTATGGGTCCAGCATGTGGCCGACCGCCGCGGCGGTTTTTGCGCCCAAAGCGGCCGGTTTCAGGAGGCTTTTGTATGAAGTTGTCCATCGTCATCATTTGCTGGAACGACCTGAAAGTCATACCTGCTTGTCTGAAATCTATTTACGAGCAAACCAAAGATACTGAATTTGAAGTGATCCTTTCCGACAATGGATCAACCGACGGCTCGCTCGATTTTATCCGCGAGAATTACCCCCAGGTCCGGATCGTCGAAAATAAGGCCAATCTGGGCTATGCCCGCGGCAACAATACCGGCATCGCGGCCGTCGGGGAGGCCGACTACATCCTCATCCTCAACCCCGACACGATCATTCACGACCGGGCATTGGATAAATGGGTCAAGTTTGCCGACCGGCATCCGCAGGCGGGGGCATTTGGATGTCGAGTTCTCAATCCCGATGGGTCTTATCAGGATCCAGCCCGCCCATTCCCAACCAACTGGCATTATTTCCTGGTCGCGCTGCGATTGCGGCAAAACGACTATGGCAAATTCAAAGGCGAGGTTGAGCGCGAGATCGATTGGCAAAGCGGGTGCTGCGTCATGCTCCGCGGCAAATTGCTCAAGGACCTTGGCGGCTTCGATGAACGATTTTTCTATCACTATGAGGAAGTGGATCTCTGCTATCGCGTCTGGAAGGCCGGATCTAGAGTCCTCCACACTCCCGAGGTGACCATCACCCACCTGGGCGGCCAATCGGTGGGCCGATTCCCGATCCGTTTCGAGCTGGAAAAATATCGCAATCGCTATCGCTATTTCCACAAGCACTACGGCATCAGCGGCCTGCTCCGGAATCGGCGAATCGCCATGCTGCACCTGCGCATGCGGCAGCTCGGCTACGGCCTGGTCGGATTGTTCAAGAAAACCGACGTGCAAAAGAACCGAATGGAAATGTTGCGGGTGGTCACTCGCTGGAACAAGCAGCTCGACCCCATCGCTTTCATCGAGAGCGGCCAGGAACCACAGAGCGGCTATGAACCCCTCATGCCCGCTCCCAGAGTGTCGATGGCGACCACGTAGAAATGTAGGGTGGGGCTTGCCCCACCAAATTCTTGATAACAGGAGAAACTCAGATGGCGGTGTCTTTAGTTACTGGCGCGGCGGGTTTCATCGGTTCGCACGTCGTCGATCATTGCCTGCGCCTCGGCCAGCGGGTCGTGGCGCTCGACGATCTCTCCGGCGGCTTCGCCGACAACGTCCCGCGCGGCGCAACCTTCGTCAAAGGCTCGATCCTCGACCACGAGCTGATCAACACCCTCTTCGCCGAACACGGCTTTGATTATGTCTATCACCTGGCCGCCTACGCGGCCGAGGGATTGAGCCATTTCATCCGCCGCTTCAATTACAACAACAACCTGATCGGCTCGATGAACCTCATCGACTCGGCCGTGAACAACAACGTCAAGAGATTCGTCTTCACCAGCTCCATCGCCGTCTATGGCGCTGGCCAGACGCCGCTGACCGAAGACATGGCCCCCATTCCCGAAGACCCCTACGGCGTGGCAAAATTGGCCGTCGAGCAGGACCTCAAGTGCGCCCACCACATGTTCGGCCTGGATTACACGATCTTCCGCCCGCACAACGTCTACGGCGAGCGGCAAAACATCGCCGACCGCTATCGCAACGTGGTCGGGATTTTCATGAACCAGCTCCTCAAAGGCGAGCCGATGACCATCTTCGGCGACGGCGAGCAACAGCGGGCCTTCACGCACATTAATGATGTTGCCCCCCTGATCGCCGAGTGCGTGGAAATCGACGCCACGCAAAACGAGATCTTCAACGTCGGGGCCGATGTGCCCTTCACTGTGAACGAGTTGGCGCAGGTCATCGCCAGGTCGATGGGCCTGCCGTGCGATGTGAAACATCTGGACCCGCGCAACGAGGTGAAGCTGGCCTTCTCCGATCACAGCAAATGCGACCGCATCTTCGGCAATCGCCGCAAAACCAGTCTGGAAGAAGGCATCACCGCCATGGGCGCCTGGGTCAAGGAACACGGCGCACGCGAGAGCAGCATCTTCAAGGATATTGAGATCATGCGCAATCTCCCTCGCAGTTGGGCGGATGCCGCGAGAAAAGCCAGCGCTGCCACGGCAACCGCCGAGGCCAAATGACGAATGACGAATGACCAATGACGAAAGAATGACTAATGTCGAATGACGAATTGGTTTCTATTCGTCATTCGTCATTCGACATTCCTTCGTCATTCGTCATTAGACATTCGTCATTAGCCCCACGACATTCGTCATTAGCCCCAATAGACATTCCGCCAATCTCCTCACATACTGAGAAGCATGGCCAAGTCCTCCACTCCTCCGCCAAACGTGGCGATTGCCTCGCTCGACGCACGCAAGCAGTCGGTGTTCAACCTCATGGCCCCCGGCCCGGGCACGCCATGGGAAGACCGCGGAAGCATCGGCGTCATTGGCGCATTTTTCAAAACCGCGCTCCAGAGCATGCTCAAGCCGGCGACGTTGCTGGACACGGTCCGGCGGCCCGAAACCGGCGGCGATGCGTTCTCCTTCGCCATCGGCTGCGGCCTGCTCTGGGGGCTGGGCGCCATCGTTCACGGATATCTCCATTACCGCAAAGTGCTGCACCTGGAGCAGACAACCCAGGGCTCGACGAAAGTCGATCAGTGGTTCGTCAACGGCCAGCTCTTTTTCATCCTCTGCGCTGTCACCGCGGTCCTGGCGGTGATTGGAGCACTCTTTTTTCAGAAGCTGGGCGCGAAGATTTATTACGCGATGGTGGCCACGGAAATGACCAGCAAAGCGCCGCCG
>JBGPEF010000099.1:0-12930 GCA_041482675.1 Tepidisphaeraceae bacterium
ACCTGTTTTTCCGCGTGGTAGGACGATCGGACCATCGGTCCGGATTCGACGTGGCGCAAACCCAGCTCCTCGCCGCGGACTTTCCACTGCTTGAATTCATCGGGATGGACCCAGCGCTCCACGGGAAGGTGCTGCGCGGATGGCTGGAGGTATTGGCCGAGCGTGAGGATGTCGCAGGAGATGGAGACCAGGTCGTCCAGGACGGCCTCGATCTCGTGGGATTCTTCGCCCAGGCCGAGCATCATTCCGGTTTTGGTGACGAAGGCCTGGTCCTTGGCGATCTGGAGGAGCTTCAGGGAGCGGTGATACTTCGCCTGCGGGCGGACGGTTTTGTAGAGGCGGGGGATGGTTTCGATGTTGTGGTTGAGAATCTCGGGCTTTTCATTGAGGACCAGTTGCAGCGCATCCCAGTTGCCGCAAAAATCGGGGATGAGGACTTCGACGCTGGTTCCCGGCGACTGGCGGCGGACTTCGCGGATGGTATGGGCCCAGACGGCCGCGCCGCCATCGGCAAGCTCATCGCGGTTGACGCTGGTGATCACGACGTGTTTGAGGTTCATCAGGCGGACGGCATCGCCGACGCGATAGGGCTCGTCAAGGTCGAGCGACTGGGGTTTGCCGGTGGCGATGTTGCAGAAGCCGCAGGAGCGGGTGCAGACATCGCCGAGGATCATGAGAGTGGCCGTGCCGGCGGCCCAGCATTCGCCCATGTTGGGGCATTTGGCGCTCTGGCAGACCGTGTGGAGGCGATGGTCGTTGACGAGGTTGTAGAGCTTGGCGAATTCCGGGCCGGCGGGCATTTTCATTTTGAGCCAGGGGGGTTTGCGCGAAGGGGGGGATTGTGCTGCATCACCGAGGATATTGAGGGGAAGGGCCATAAGTGCTCGTGAATATCATAGGAGAGCACCAGCAATCGACAAGAGACGCCCAAACGCATCGCTCAGACTGCGACTTTCTTGCGGGATCTGCGTTTTTTTGATCGACCGGCGAGCCAGGGAATCCTTTTGCTGATGACGCCCGTTGGGCCAATCAGGCATGGAGTCTGATCGTACTTGTATTCCTCAAGGACTTTGGCAGTCTTTTCCTTCAGCTTCTTCCAGGTGATCCGTTGCCCCCTGCTGCGGGCGCGGTTGAGAGCGGTGGTGAGAGCGAAGGTGAAGGCGCCATAGGAGGTGACGCCGTCGCGATATTCGTAGGAGAGCTGGTCGGCTTCGCAGGCCTGGAGGAGCACGGGCATGTAAGGGCCCTTGTGGTCATAAAGCTTTTTGCGCTCGGTCTGCTGGCGCTTGGGGAGGCGCAGGAAGTTGGCGCGGCCGAGGCGCAACTCCACTTTGGATTTTCCGGTGTATGCCTCGTGCTTGTTGGTTTCGGCGAGGTCAGGGTTTTTCTTATCGAGCTCGCGTTCCTTCCACATCTGATTATCCGGGTCCCATCTGAGCATGCGGTGGCGAACATCATCAGGGGGGCTGATGCCGCGGACCTTTTGAGCGCCGCTGCGGGTCATGCCGCCGGAATGGCAGCAATCGAAGACCGCGACAAAGCTGCTCTTATAAGGAAGCTGGCTGTAGAAATCGAAGAACTGCGTGTCCATGATGGCGTGTTCGGGAGTCCAGTCAAAATCGTAGGGGACAAGACATTCGTTGACATGATCGACGCGTTCGAATGCGCCGTAGGAGGGCATCTGGGCCCCGTGGCCGCTGTAGAAAAGGAAACGATTGTCGCCCGGGCAGACGCCATCCATCAGCCAGTGCAGGCGCTCGAGGATTGCGGCGGTGGTGGCACGATCGTCGAAGACGGCGCGGATGTCCTCGGGGGCAAAGCCGGTTTCCTGGAGGGCGGCCGAGATGCGAAAGACGTCGTTGACGCAGCCGTCGAGACGATTGGCGGGGTCGGGGTAGTCGTTGATGCCGATGAGAAGCGCGCGGTTGGGCCGGCGGGGGGATACTTTTTTGAACACTCTTTTGGTTTCTTTAATGGCCCGGAGCGCGCCGAATGATCTGGATGGTGCGGGATTGGCCAGCGCGTACCAGAGGGTGCTGACGACGTTGGAGTGCGTGAGATAGCGGATGGCGTCGTGGTTGATGATTCCTTCCTCAAACTCTGCGCCGACCTCGATAAAGTTGTCGGCGGTAAGGCGCAGGTCGTGGGCGAAGGCGTGGTCATTGGGATTGTAGAGGTGATACCAGTTGTCCGCAGTCTCAAGGGGCTCGATGCGGCCGGCAAAGGTGGAGCGGACGAAGGGATTGCCGATCTGCGAGCCGAAGGTAACTAACACGCGGTTTTTCTGCGGTTTGGCTCTTTGCAGCAGCGCCTCATTGAGGCGGAGCGTGTCATAGGCGATAAGGCTGCCGAGGCTATGCGCGGCGATCACATCGGGCTGGAAATCAACAATCGCGTCGGTGAGGCGGCCGCGGCTTTGCGCACGAAGGTTTGGATCATCGCCCCACTGCGCGACCATGCCCGCGGTCCAGCGCAACTCGGCGGGAACGTCCATTATGCCGCGGCGGCGGCGGAAGAGATCGCCGACGCCGTGCCAGGCGCCGCTCAGGCCGAGCTTCCAGACGGCGCCGGCGACGGTGCCGGCGTCGAGCTTGGCGGTGTCGAAGAGATCGTCGTAGGCGACGAAGCTGGTGAGTGCGGTGGCGGTGCTGTCCCATGTTCGCAGACCTGCCAGGATCGCGTCGGTCCACGCGCCCTGCCAGGCGAGGCTGGTGTGATGATCGCCGACGCCATGAACACAGAGGATTCGCAGGGGCGGCTTGCCCAGGGCGCGCGAGCGCGGAGCAGGCGCGCCGGCCGCGCGTTTGCCGCGCTTGGGAGGCGCCATTCCACGGGAGAGGCCGCTGATGGCACCGATGGCTCCTTCGACCTGGGTGGCAAGGTCATTGAGCTTGGTGACCGCGCCGGCAAGGGGCGGCTCGCCCGAAGCGCCGGCGATCGCAGCGCGCAGCTCGGCCACGAGGGATTGCAGCAGCGAGGTTCGGCGCACGATCTGATCGAAGGACTCGTCGATCATGGCGTAGCGCAGGCGGGCGATCTGGGCGTAAATGTCGCGCAGGCGGTCGGCATCGGTTTCAGCCGCCGCGAGCTGTTCGAGATTGGCGATGGCCGATTCGAAATATTCACGGGTTGGGGTTGTTTCGCTCATTTGGTTTTTGCCTCCCTTGCGGCCAGATAAGCCTGGCGCAGGTTATAGACGTCGTTGATAAAGCCCATGACGGCCGCGCTGCGGCCGGATTTGAGTGCGATGCGGACCTGGGTGAGCGCCCGTTGGGTGGAGGCGAGGACATTCTTGTACTGCTTGATCACGGCGGCCTGGGCATCGATTTGCGCCATGACAGTGTTGTATGCGGCCACGTGAGATTGCATCTGGTCGTTGATGGTGGCGAGAGATTCGAGCGCCAGGTCATCCTGATTGGGAGCAGCGCCGGCGGCGGGAGTGTGGGCAAACGGCTGGGAAATCCCCTGGCGGAGCTTGTTGTGGGCGGCGAGGAGGGATTTGAAGCGAGTGGAGAGGGCGGCTTCCGAAAATGGGTGGGCGTTGGCCAGCGCGGCGAAGTGGTTGGCAAGGAGTTGCGCTTCCAGCTTTTCGGGGTCGGCCTGGAGCAGTTGCAGGCGGGCCTTTGCGATGTTGAAAAAGTTGTCGGCATCCTGGGAGAGGATGTCGAGAATAGCCAGGACGGGTTTTTCGCCGGCCTCGATGGCCGCGGCGAAGCGCTTGGCCTGGATCAGGTTGTCCACCAGCGTGATCGCGCTGGCGAATACATTTCCGTAGGGCGCGGCATCAGCGACCAGTTTCGAAAGGCCCTTGATGTTGAAGTTGGCCAGGCCGCTTGCGAAATTGTCGAGGCTGGCCTTGACGGCCGCGGGATCTTCTCCGGATGCGAGGCGGGTAAGCGCGTCGTTGTACTGGGCGACGACCTGGAGGGCTTCCAGCCGCGCATCAAGCGCATCGAGGCGCTCCTTGAGCTGGCGGGTCCGATCGGTGACCGACGCGGGATTGTTGGGATCATCGGCCAGCGCCTCGGCGGCATTTTTGGTGCTGAGAATCAGATCTTCAGCGGTGGTTTTGGCGGTTTCGAACTGCGTTTTGTAGGCGCTGAGCTCCGCGCGTGGAGGTGAGCTGCAACCGCAGATCGAGCACAACAACAGGAGTATCCCAATGCGGCCGATGAGGAGTGTGCGCAGAGACGTGTGTTTCATGCTTCCTTCCCACATTGAACAGAAGTGCGCCCGGCGAAATATAAAGTAGTCACTCGTAGCCGCATTGCAACGGGGGCCGGCACAAATTTTCGATGTCGAGCGCGCGGCCGGAAGATCGATTTTCCAGCCGAAGCATTAACGTGTACCCTATGGAAATGCCGCTGCGCATTCTTTGCCTGGGAGATATTGTCGGCCGGCCGGGGAGGCAGGTGGTGGCGCAGAAGCTGCCGGGGTTTGTAAAGGAACGCAATATCGACCTGGTGGTGGCCAACGCGGAAAACATCGCGGGGGGGAGCGGGATCACCACCAATCTCTTTAACAAGATCCGCTCTTACGGCGTGGATGTGGTGACGCTGGGGGATCATCTTTATCGGCGCGCCGACATTATTCCGACCATGGCCAGCAGCGAGCGCGTGGTTCGGCCGGCGAATCTGGCGCGGGCGGCGGCGGGACGGCGCTACACGGTGGTCACAACCAATTCGGGCGTGCAGATCGGAGTGTTTTGCCTGCTGGGGCGGATTTACATGAACCTGCCGGCCGATGATCCGTTTGCCACGGCGGAGTGGGTCTTGCAGCAGCTTCCGGAACAGGTGCGCTGTTGCGTCTGCGACATGCACGCCGAGGCATCGAGCGAAAAAGTGGCCATGGGGCACTGGCTCGATGGCAGGTGCTCGATTGTGTTTGGGACGCACACCCACGTGCCGACGGCCGATGCGCGAATCCTGCCCGGCGGGAGCGCGGTCATCACCGACGTGGGGATGTGCGGGCCTTATGATTCGGTGCTGGGACGAAGGAAAGACAAGGTGCTGAAGTACATGACAGCGCAGATGCCGGTGCCGTTTGAAGTCGCGACGGGGGATGTGCGGATGTGCGGAGTGCTGGCGGAGCTGGATGCCCAGACCGGAAGCGCGATCTCCATCGAGCGGATCGAAGTGTGCGGCGGAAACTCGGATGCCGCATACGATGCGGATGATGCAAAGGGGAAACCAGGTGAAGAATAAGACCAGTGATGTTCCCATTCGCACGACGGTGGTGGGGTCGTATCCCATTCCAGATTGGCTGGTGAGCGCCCCCAGCCAGCAGGCGCTGATCGATGCGACACGCGTTGTGTTCAAAATTCAGGAGATGGCGGGGATTGATGTCGTGGCCGATGGGGAGCTTTACCGTTTCGACATCAATCATCCGGACACCAATGGGATGATCGAGTATTTCATCCGGCCCATGGCGGGGATTCGATCGGCATTGGGGCGGACAGAGCTGGCCGAGTTTCGCAAGTTGAGCGGAATGGGCTTTCGCTCCGAGCCGGCCGGGCTCGTCGAGGGGCCGATCGGCGAAGGCACGCTGAATCTGCCCAGGGATTATCGCCGGGCGCGGGATTGCACCGATCATGCGATGAAATTCACGCTCACCGGCCCGCATATGCTGAGCAAAACGCTTCTGGACCATCACTATCGCGATCGGGAGAAACTGGCGATGGCGGTGGCCAACGCGCTGGCGGGCCAGGTGAGCGAGATCGATCCGGAGGTGATTCAGATCGATGAGGCAAATATCTCAGGACATCCCGATGAAGGCCCATGGGCGGCGGCCGCGATCAATGTCGTGCTGGATGCGGCGAAGCAGGCGAAGGAAAAGGGCGTGCACGTTTGCTTTGGAAATTATGGGGGGCAGAGCATTCAGAGAGGGGAATGGCGGAAGCTGATCGACTTCATGAACCGGCTTCACTGCGATCATGTCGTGTTGGAATTTGCGTTTCGGGGGTATGAGGAACTGAAGTATTTCAAAGATGAGCTTGAGCCTCGCATCGGGCTGGGGATTGGGGTGATCGACATCAAGGTAAACACCGTCGAGTCGCCCCAACTGGTGGCCGAGCGCATTGAAACCGCGGCCAGGCACGTTGGCCCCGATCGCATCCGCTGGGTTCATCCCGATTGCGGCTTCTGGATGAACCGTCGATCGGTCGCCGACAGAAAAATGATCGCCCTGGTGAAAGGCCGCGATCTTTATCTGGGCAGGGGCAAGTGATCAAAACAAAACTGGCTTGCCCAGCTTCCTCCGCATCACCTGGATTTGCCCCAGGTGCATGGAGACGTGCTGCGGCAGCAGATGCACGACGTGGCCGACGGTGGGGCACATTCTTCGCATCCGCTCCGGCCCGGGCTTGCTCATGTCTTCAGCCGAAAGCTCCTTGACGAATTTGAGCGTCGCCGCGCGGACGGCCGAATGGACCTCCAACAGGCGGGCCTTGTTCTCGAAGGCGGCGGGGTCGTCGATCTTTGCCTTGTCCCGGTGGTACTTTTCGGCAAATCCTTCCGGCAACACCGCGCAGGCCCCCGGCTTGATCATGTCCACCATCCCGGCCTCGGAGGCGATCATGTGGCCCAGTTGCCAGTTCGGATGATTGGCGCTGGGACACGGCCGGGTCATCAATTCGGCATCGCTCATATCCTCCAGGGTCATCCGCACCATATTTTCTGTCCGCGCGATCACGTCCGCGATCAGATCGTTGTTGGCCATGTCGTTTCCTTATGTAAAAGCCCAACGGCGTCAGGCCGCCCATACAAAAGATGAAACCGTTCGATGGGGCAGTGTATTCCGCCCGGCGGGGCATTGTCGAGAATGGATTGCTTGATCGGTGGGGCAGCATCGCCTAGCTTTAGCAGCGTGACACCGCGGCCGCTGGAAGATAAAGTGATTGTCATCATCGGAGGAACGACAGGCCTCGGCCTTTCGGCGGCGCAGGCGTGTGTGAAGGCGGGGGCCAACGTCGTCGTCGTCGGGCGCGATCGCGATAACGCGAAAACGGCCGCGAAGGGGCTTGGGCCGCAGGCGCGCTCGCTCAGCGGCGATGCGAGCGATCCGGATACCTCGCCGAAAGCAATTGATTTTGCCGTCGCGAATTTTGGCGGATTTCACGGGCTATACCACGTGGCGGGAGGAAGCGGCCGCAAGGCCGGCGACGGGCCGCTGCATGAAATCAGCGATGAGGGCTGGGCATTCACGCTTCAGCTCAATCTGACCTCGCTGTTTTATTCCAACCGCGCGGCCATCCAGCAGTTTCTCAAGCAGGGCGGCGGGGGAAGTGTGCTCAACATGGGATCGGTCCTGGGATATTCCCCATCGCCGAAATATTTTGCGACGCACGCCTATTCGGCCACAAAAGCGGCCGTCATCGGAATGACCCGCGCGGCCGCCGCGTATTATGCGCCGCAGAACATCCGCTTTAACGTGCTCGCTCCCGCGCTGGTGGAGACGCCGATGTCCCGCCGGGCGGTGGGTGATCCGGATATCGTGAAATTTATCCAGAGCAAGCAGCCGCTGGATGGCGGACGAATCGGTGAGTCGGCCGATCTGGATGCGGCGGTGGTGTATTTTTTGTCGGATGGATCGAAATTCACCACCGGGCAGGTGCTGAGCGTCGATGGCGGATGGGATGTGACCGAGGGACAGTATCCGGAGTGAGCGATGCCGCATGCGATCGGGATCGACATCGGCGTGACCAATGTGAAGTGCGTCGTGGTGAGCGACGGCGGGGAAATTGTGTTGCGCGATCAGACGGCCACGCACGCGGAGAAATCGGATTGGCCGGACGGGGTGAGAAAATATATTGGCGGCATCGAGCGGCAGCGCGGTGAGGCGCAATGGGTGGGGATTGCCGCGCCGGGTCTGGCCGCGCCGGATGGTTCGTGCATCAGTTGGATGCAGGGCCGGCTGGGCGAGGTCGAGGGGTTGAAATGGACCGAATTTCTGGGGCGAAAGCGCGCGGCGCCGGTGCTGAATGATGCGCAGGCGGCACTTCTGGGAGAAGTTTGGAAAGGATCGGCGGCCGGCGCGCGAAATGCAATTTTGTTGACACTGGGAACCGGCGTGGGCGGGGCGATTATGGTCGATGGACGAATTTTAAAAGGGCAAATCGGGCGGGCGGGGCATATTGGGCATATGTGCCTGGATGTGGATGGAGAAAACGACATCGTGAAGACGCCGGGCAGCCTGGAGGGCGCCATCGGGAATTACACCGTTCGAGAGCGATCGTCGGGGAAGTTTGAATCGACTCACGATCTGGTGGCGGCCACGCAGCGCGGGGATCAGAAGGCAAAAGAGATTTGGGAGCGGTCGGTCCATCAGTTGGGGTGTGCTGTCGTGTCGATGATCAACATCGCCGATCCGGAAGTGGTGATTATCGGCGGTGGAATTGCCACCGCGGGATCAGCATTGTTTGCGCCGCTCAAACGCGTGCTCGATGAGCATGAATGGCGGCCCCATGGCCACCGGGCGAGGCTTGTTGCCGCCACTCTCGGAGAATTTGCGGGAGCGATTGGTGCGGCGTTTAATGCGATGCAAACCGAAAGGGGGAATGCATGAATCCGGCTGAAAAATATCTGGAACAGGCGCAGGGGCTTTTGACGAATGTCCAGTCGCAATTGCCGGCGATCGCCCAGGCGGCCGATTGGTTTGCGGCGACGATCCTGGCCGGCCGGATGGTGCACGTTTTTGGCTCGGGCCACAGCCGGATCATGGTGGAGGAGATGTGGCCGAGGTATGGGTCATTTCCGGGATTCAATCCGATCGTGGAATTGTCGCTGACGTTCCATAATCCGGTCGTCGGCGCCAATGGGCAGCGGCAGGCGATGTTTCTGGAGAACGTGTCGGGCCTGGCTTCGCGCATTCTTCGGAATTTTAAATTGTCGGCGCAGGACTGTGCCCTGGTGATTTCCTCCAGCGGGTGCAACGTCGTCTCCATTGAAATGGCGGAATTGCTGCGAAAAACAGGCATGAAAGTGGTGGTGATCATCAGCCGGCGCCATTCCGAAGCGACGCCGAGCAACGATCCGCGCGGGAAGAAGCTCCAGGATTTTGCCGACATTGTGCTCGACACCGGCGCGCCGCCGGGCGATGCGATGGTGAAGATTGATGGCCTAAAGACGCCGGTTGCGCCGGGATCGACGGTGGGGGGGTGTCTGCTGATCAATTGCATCAAGGCGGAAGTGGCCAGCCGGTTGACGAAGGCCGGGCAGCCGCCGAAGGTGCTGGCGGGGAGCGCGGTCGTCGGCGCTGAGGAGGCGACGCGATTGTTCGAGGCCGCTTATGACGAGCACGCGCGAAGATTGGCCAAGTTGTATGCGGACATCGGCCTCTGAGCGTAGCACGGGCGTCTCGCCCGTGGTTTAGGAGTCATGGGCAAGGTGCCCCTGCCACGAGTAGATATGAAGAATTGTCCTTTAAGAACGACAGTCATTGGCAGCTATCCGTTTCCTGGATGGCTGGAGTTTGCGTCGCGGCATCTGGACCAGTTTGGCGCGGCCGATCTGGCCGAGCTTCAGGACGATGCGGTGATCGCGGCGGTGCACGATCAGATCGCGGCGGGATTGGATTCGATCACCGATGGCGAGCAAACGCGGTTGGATTTCAATCTCTCGTTCTATGGATACATCGAAGGCATCGAGCTGGAAGCGGCATCGCCGCGGCGGTTCGGGCCGCCAGCCCACGATCAGCGGGGAAGGCATCAGATTATTTCGGAACTGACGGCGCCACGCGGTCTGGGGGCGGTGGAGGAATTTGCGCGGTTGAAGCGCGTGGTGGAGGGTTTGAAGGTCAGTGGGCCAGTTTTGAAGGCGAGTGTGCCGGGGCCGTACACGCTCAGCGGCCGATTGGCGCCGGGAAAGATTTATAAGGATCGCTATGCGGTGACCGAGGCCCTGCGGCCCATTGTGCGAAAGGAATTGGAGGCCCTCGTGGCTGCCGGTTGCACCGAAATCTGTGTCGATGAGCCGTCCATGAGCTGTTACGCGCACAAGGAGGACCCAAAACGGTTCGTGGACATTTTCAATCGCACGGTTGAATCGGTCGCGGGCAAGTGCTGTCTCTCGACCCATCTCTGTTTCGGCAATTACAAAGGCAGGGCAGTCGGCCCGCGTCGCTACGCCCCAATGTTCCCGGCCTTTCTGGACATGAAAGTCGATGAGATTCACGTGGAAATGGCCAGCCGCGAATTCGCCGAAATCGAGATCATCAAAACCATCGCGGCGAAAAAAGATGTGGCCGTGGGGATCATCGATGTGAAAAGTTATTACGTCGAAACCGTCGAAGACGTCGCCGATCGCGTTCGCATGTGCCTGAAGCACGCGCCGGCGGAGCGGCTCAGCTTCGCACCGGATTGCGGCCTGAGCCAGACAGCACGCTGGGCGGCGAAACAGAAGCTGAAGAATATGGTTGGCGGCGTCGAGATCGTGCGTAAGGAGCTGGGGCTATGAGTGCTGCCCCGTCCTTCCCTGGTGTTCCAATCCAGGCAGTTCGGATGATGCACCTGCGCGAGCAGCCCCGCGATGGATCATTTCGGCTGTGGTGGCTCGGCCAGAGCGGCTTCGCACTGCGTTATCACCACGAAATGGCGGTGCTCGATCCGTACCTCTCAGATTCACTTACAACCAAATACGCGAAAACAGACAAGCCGCACGTGCGGATGAAACCGATCTACATCGAGCCGCGCTGGCTCGCGCAATCTTTGATCACCGTCATTACTGCCAGCCACCACCACACGGACCACCTGGATCCCGATACGCTGCGCCCAATCATGAAGCAATTCCATGATTGGAATCTGACGCTGCCGCTGATCGCGCCAGAGGCATGGCGAACCCTGGCCGCGGAGCGCGCAGGTGTCGAGCCAGCAATGATCCTGGGCCTCGATGACGGCGCATCGGCCAAAGTTAGGTCATTCGAATTCATTGCTGTTCCCGCCGCGCATGAAACAATCGAACGTGACGAAGAAGGTCGCTGCAAATACCTCGGATATATAATTCGCTTCGGCGGTTGGTCGATCTATCACAGCGGTGACACCGTCCTCTACGATGGCATGGTTGAGCGCCTTCGCGCCTTCGCGGTCGATGTTGCATTGCTTCCGATCAACGGCCGCTCTTCTGCTCGCCGCGTGGCTGGCAATCTGTCGGGGCACGAGGCGGCCTGGCTGGCAAAGGAGATCGGCGCGAAACTGGTAATTCCCTGCCACTATGACATGTTCGATTTCAACACTGCTGATCCCGCCAACGAGTTCATTCCAGAGTGTGAGCGAATCGCTCAACCCTACCGCGTCCTGCAACTGGGTGAACGCTTCGCCTCCATGGAGATCCGCAAATGAAGAAGTGGAAGATCGCCGGCATCAATTTCGACCACATGCACATGGGCGACAATCTCCGCATGGCGTTCGAACATCCGAATGTGGAAATTGTCGGCATCTGCGATGAACAACCGGAGCGGATGGAAGCGGCGAAAAATAATTTCCATATCCCCGATGATCACGTCTTCACCGACTACCGCGCCTGCCTCGACAAAACCAAGCCCGACATCGTGATCCTCTGCCCCGCCACCGCCCATCACGCCGACTGGACCGATCGAGTCTCAATCTTCGACGTCAACATCATCATGGAAAAACCCTTCGCGGCGTCCCTGCGCGAGGCCAATCGCATGATCGCGGCCATGAACTCAGCAGGAAAATTGCTGGCCATCAACTGGCCCCTGGCGTGGTATCCGCCCCATGTCACGGCCAAGCGGCTGATCGATGAGGGCAACATCGGCGAGGTGATCGAGGTCCATTATTACGACGGCAATCGCGGACCGCTGTGGCATCTGGCCGACAAGAAGACGACCGATGCCCAAACCGTCGCGCGGGAAAAGCCGCAGAGCTGGTTCTATAAAAAATCGCACGGTGGCGGATCGCTTTTGGACTACCTCGGCTACGGCACGACTTTGGGAACCTGGTACATGAACGGCCGATCGCCGATTGAAGTCACCACGATCGTCGATCAGCCGGCCGGCCTGGAAGTTGATGAGCATTCGCTGACGATCGCCCGATACGAAAGCGGCCTATCGAAATTCGAAACGCGCTGGGGCACTTTTACCGATCCGTGGGTGCTCCAGCCGCAGCCCAAGTGCGGGTTTGTCATCGTCGGCAGCGATGGGACGATCAGCAGCTATGACTACGAGAAAATCATTCGCATTCAGACGAAAGAACACCCAGAGGTGCGCGAGATGCCAGTGGATGAGCTGCGCCCGCCGATGCAGAATCCGGTGCAATACATGATTCACTGTCTGGAGACGGGCAAGACCATCGAGGGACCCCTTTCGCCGCAGCTTTGCCGCATCGGCCAGCAGATTGTGGATTCGGCCGTGAAAAGCGCCCGCGAAGGCCGCACCGTTCCGCTTATTTCATAGACAAAAACATGGCCAAGAAGAAAACGGACTATGGGCTGGCGACGCAGGCGGCCACGCGGGCAATGAAAGCGCCACAGCTTCCCTATCGCCCGCGCGATCCGAAGAAATATCGGCCGAATATCGCACTCATCGCCTGCGGCGGAATCACCGAGCAACACCTCAAGGCATACAAGGCGGCCGGTTATAACGTAGTGGCCCTGTGCGATGCCGATCGCGCCAAGGCGGAAAAACGCCGCGACGAATTTTATCCGCGGGCAAAACTTTACACGGATTACCGCGAGGTGCTGAGGCGGGATGATATCGAGGTGGTCGATATCGCCACCCATCCCGAGGAGCGATTACCCATCCTTCGTGCCGCCCTTGAGGCGCGAAAACACGTGCTGAGCCAGAAACCGTTCGCGATCGATCTGGATGACGGCCAGCGGCTGGTGGAGCTTGCGAAAAAGCGGAATGTGAGACTGGCGGTGAACCAAAACGGCCGCTGGGCGCCGCATTTCAGTTACATCCGCCACGCAATCGCCGCCG
>JBGPEF010000100.1:0-12902 GCA_041482675.1 Tepidisphaeraceae bacterium
GCAGGAAGAAGATGGCCGCGAAGACAAAGAATGGGGTCCCGAAACGGGTAAGGGAAGCTGCGCGGGCCAGATCGGGTGAGTCGATGACGGTGTGAACCCAGATGACGCCGATACAGCCCAGGCCGCGGGCGGCGTCGAGCATCTGGTTGCGGGGCGCACGTACACGTGGAGCGAGAGTGGCTTCGTCGCTTCGTTCGAGTTCGAGGGCAACGGCTAGTTCTGGCATTAAATTCAACCCCGTGCGCTCTCTAAGCGAGCGAAAGCTGGCGGCGCACCGATTTAGCACGGCGACGCCGCAAAAAAGGTTTTGAGTCGGCTGATGCCCTCAAGCGATCTTGAACGGTTCCCTTTGGCCGGTGTCCCTGAAACACTGCCAAAGGCTGTCGCGAGATGCTGCTTTTATTGCAACAGTTTGCGAAAAATATATCACGGCAAACGGTCGCCGGCAATGAAGATGACAATTCTGCAAGATCGGAAGCTGCATTAACGTGGATGCTGAGCCGCAGCGGGTACAATCGCGGTAAATCAGAGGGAAAAATGACAAAGACGGCAAACGTTCGGTTCGGACTGTGGGCTTGCGTGCTCCTTGGTTTGGCGGCCCTGTGCCGCACCACTCTGGCGGCCGATTCCAAAGCATCGGGACAGGTGGATGTGATCCTGTGGTTTGATACCGAGGATTACATGCTGCCGGCCGACGATGACGCGAGCAAACGGCTTGCGGAGATGCTCACCGAGAAGGGTGTGCGGGCGACATTCAAGGTGGTGGGGGAAAAAGCGCGGGTGTTGGAGAAACGGGGCAGGCGGGATGTGATCGAGGCGCTCAAGAAGCACGACATTGGATATCACTCCAATTTCCATTCGGTGCATCCGACACCCTCGGAATATCTGGCCGAATGCGGGCTCCTGGATGGGATGGAGGAATTCATCAGGCGAGAGGGGCCGGGGGCCGCGGATGTCCGGCGGATTTTTGGCGTGGATGCTCTGGCCTGTTATGGCCAGCCGGGATCGTCGTGGGGATCGCAGACGATCGCAGCGCTGGGGCAGATTGGGTGCGCGCCGCACGGGGTGCCGACTTATGTGGATGAGGGGAACCATATTGGACTGAAGGGGCGGCCCTTTTGGTATTGCGGGGCGCTGGTGGTTTATGACATGCCGCCGAACCGGACGAGATTCGAGCTGCACATTGCCCAGGCGCTGGAGCCGGGAAAGAAGGCGGTGACGGAGATCGCCCAAAGGCTGCGGGGGCAGGGTGGGGGGATGATCAGCATTTTTTACCATCCGTGCGAGTGGGTGCATCGGGAGTTTTGGGATGGGGTGAATTTCAAAAGAGGCGCGAATCCGCCGCGGGAGCGGTGGAAGGCGCCGCCGCAGCGGACGGCGGAGGAAACCGACGCCGCTTTTGAGCGGTTTGGGAAGTACATCGATCACATCAAGTCTTTGGGAGTGAGGTTTGTCACGGCGTCGGAGTTGGGCGGGATTTATGTGGATCGGGTGAGGAAAGAAGGCGCATCGGAAGCGGAAGTGATGGAGATCGCGCAGAAGTTGGCGGCGGACGATTCCAAGGGAATTGATTTTGTAGTGATGGGAAATAAAAGCTTCTCGCCGGCGGATCAGTTTGAGATTCTGCTCTGGGGAGATGAGAAGAAAGCGCCGCAGGGATTGTTGGGGCCGGATGGGGCGGGGCCGGCGGCGGGGGGGTTTGATGGAAAGGTCCCGTGGGCTGCATTTGCGGAGGCGATGAGGGATGTGAAGGATTTTGTGGGGAAGGAGAAGCGGGTTCCGGCGCGGATTTTCATCGGGGCGGAGGTGGTGCGGCCGGAGGATTTTATGGTGGGGATGGCGCGGGCGTATTTGGAGAGGAAGAAGAGTGGACAGTGGCCGGGGGAGGTTTTGATGGGGAAGAATGTGGAGCTGCTGACAGCGCAGAGGGTGGCCAAGGACACACCGGGGATTTTTGGGGGGTGGGTGATCCATAAGGAGGGATTTCGAGCGCCAAAGATCCTGGAAGTGGCCCGTTGGCAGGCGTGGACGCTCAAGCCGGCGATGAAGTAGGGTGGGGCTTGCCCCACCGCATTCATTGGTGCGGCGAGCCGCACCCTACAGAGAAGCGTGTCGTCTTGCCGATGATTATCGGACGATGCGCTGGTTCCTCATCTTTATTTTCGCAGTCACGGCCGGTTTGCAGGCGGAGGAGGTGGATCGGACGCTTCGCACCATAGATTTTGAGGAGCGGCGGCTGGGCAATCCGGAAGAGCTGCCGATGCACTGGGCCAAGGTCGAGGGGGCGGGGATGCCGCACTATGTGAATGGGCGGCTGGCCACGGAGCGGGCGCGGAGCGGGAAATATTCGTTTGTCTTTGAGCTCAACGGGGGATCGATCATCTATCGATACGATTCGCGGCAGGTGCCGGTGAGCGTGGGGGCGCATTTCCGCGTGCAGACGTTTGTGCGGACGACGGCGCTGGCGCACGCGCGGGCGCGTCTGACGGCCTATTTTGTGGATGTCGACAGGCGGCCGATTGTGGAGTCGATGCGGCATTCGGAGCTGTACGCGGCCAAGTCGGAGGATGAGCCGTGGCGGCCGCTGCAAGTTGAACTCACCGCCGAGCGCGGAGCCCAGGGGCTGGCCATCGAGCTGGAATTGCTTCAGCCCGAACAATACGCGACCAAGACGCTGGGCAAGCACACGCTCTTTCCGCAGGATTTTCGCGGCAAGGCGTGGTTTGATGATGTGACGGTGTCGCAGGTGCCGCTGGTGCGGATGAGCACGGACCGGCCGGGAAATATTTTCCTGCGCGGGCAGGCGCTGTCGCTCCAGGTCTTGGTCAATGATCGATCGACGGATGATCTGGCCGCTCAGTTGGTGCTGATCGATGCGACCGGAAAGACGGTTTATCAGCGCAGCGGGGCGCTGGAGATCGCCGCGGCGGAGAATCTGGGGCCGGGGCAGAAGCGGATGCGGCTGGCGCTGCCTGATTTGGCGCCGGGGTGGTATGAAGCGAGCCTGGTGATGACCAGCAAGGGAAGGTATGTGGGCCGGCATACGCTGGACATGGTTTTGCTCGCGGATGACGCCCACAATTTTCAGCCGGATGATCGATTTGGCGTCATTGCGACGGATTTGCCGTTTGGGGGATGGGACGAATTGCCAAACATCCTGCCGCTGCTTTCGGCCGGGCGGGTGAAGCTGGCGGTGTGGACCAAGGACGCGGACATTCAGCAGGGGGATGCCGAGCGATTCGATCGGCTGCTGATCGCGCTGAAGGAATTATCGATCACGCCCACGGCGTGCCTGCTCGAGCCGCCGCCGAATGTGATGAAGAGGCTCAAGGGGGGCTCGTGGGTGGAATTGCTGGAGGCGCGGGAGACGGAATGGCAGCCGCAACTGTCAACGATGATTGCACGGCATGCGAATAATCTCGAGCGATGGCAATTGGGGGCGGATGGGTCGGAGGCGTTTGTCCGGCCGGAGATGCGGGCGGTTTACGACAAAGTGTACAAGGAATTCGCGAAGCTGGTGCAGCATCCGGATCTGGCGATGCCCTGGCCGGCGTGGTACGAGCTGGAGGGGAAGTTGCCGGCGACGGTGGCGCTGAGCGTGAACGGCAGCGTCCTGCCGCATCAGTTGCCGCTGTATATGCAGGAGATCCGCAAGCACGAGGGGCACAATCTTTCGCTGACGTTGCAGCTTCTGGATCGGGAGCAATATGGCCGCGAGGTGCAGATTCGCGATTTGGCGCAGCGCGTGATCTATGCGCTGACGGCCGACGCCAAGCGGATCGATCTGCCGCTGCCGTTCAGTGTGAGCGGTGAAGGCGCGGAGGTGGAGAAGCAGCCGCAGGAACTGTTCATGATCGTGCGGACGCTGATGAGCACGTTGTCGGGCACGACGTTCCGCGGCAAGGTGACGATCGGCGATGGGGTGGAGGCGTTTTTGTTCGATCGAAATGGTGAAGGGCTGCTGGCGATCTGGGACAAGGGGAATCGGCCGGGAACCAAGCAGTTGGCCCTCAACCTGGGCGAGCATCCGCGGGCGGTGGATTTGTGGGGGAACGTGACCCCGCTTTTGCGGACCAGCGCGGACAAGGGGAACCAGAAGGTGCAACTGACGATCGGGGCGATGCCGATTTTCCTGGTGGATATCGATGGATCGCTGGCGCAGTTGCGGGCGTCGGTGGCGCTGGATCGGCCGCTGATCGAGTCGAGCTTCGTGCCGCATAAACGGCGGATTCGGTTCACCAATCCGTACAAGCAGACGATCAGTGGCGTGCTGAAACTCAAAGCGCCGGAGGGATGGACGATCAGTCCGGGGACGTTCAGTTTGTCGGTGAACCCGAATGAGACGTTCGATCGGGAGGTGACGCTGGAGTTTCCGTACAACAGCTTCGCGGGAGCGAAAACCATCCTGGCCAATTTTGACTTTCAGACGGATCGGAACGTGCGTCTGACCGTGCCGGTGACGGTGAACCTGGGATTGAGCGATCTGGGGATGCAGACGCTGGCGTTGCGCGATGGGAAGGACGTGGTGGTGCAGCAGATCATCTCCAATTACAGCGATAAGAAGATCGATTACACGGCCTTCGCTATGATGGCGGGATTGGCGCGGCATGAGAGGCTGGTGACCAACCTGGCGCCGGGGAGGAGCACGATCAAGCTGTATCGATTCCCCAATGTGCCGGCGGGGACGAACAGGGTGAGGGTGGGGGTGAAGGAGCTGGATGGGACGAGGATTTTGAATGATGAAGTGGAGATCAGGTGATTTGCGATTTGCAATTTGCGATTGGCGATTGAAGATGCGGGGGTGATTCAGGTTGAAGAAATTGAGAGCGGGCGGGAGGCGTTTGAGAGTGCGCGCCTGGGGGAGGATCGATTTCGATTGGACAGCGGCGGGGAGGGGCGGTGGAGTCGGTGGAGTTATCGAGCCGCAGATCCATCCTTGCTGCTGATCAGCAACCCCGACGGAATCACCCTGCTTGCTCCCGGCGGGAAGAGGTGGACCAATCCGCTTGATGCACTCGCATGGATGGATTCAACAGCAAAACACGAACCTGTCGATGGCCCGCCGTTCAAGGGTGGCTGGCTCGGACATCTCAGCTACGACCTCGGACGATGGTTCGAGGAACTGCCCAGCAAGGCAGGCAATGACCTGCGTTGGCCGTTTTTCATATTCGCCTGGCACGAGCGCATCATTGCCCACGATGGAATAAGCGGAAGAAACTACCTCTGCTCGGCAAAGGCGCCCGTCACGGGAAATGCGTTCGATTTTGCAAGTTCCGACTGGCCGATCGGCTGGGGGAAATTCAAGTCGAATTTTTCGCGCGAAGGATATGAGCGCGCGGTTGCAGCAGCCCTCGAATACATTGCCGCTGGTGATGTCTTCCAGGTGAATCTGTCGCAACGATTCGAGATGCCGATGGCGCTTCCGCCGCGCGCAGTTTATCAGCGGATGTGCGGAGAATATCCGGCCGGCTTCGGGGCTCTGCTTGACTATGGCAACCACGCGCTGATCTCCAACTCGCCGGAATTGTTTCTACAGGTCGATGGACGAAAGGTGACGACCCGCCCGATCAAAGGGACGCGGCCGCGGCGCGAGGGAATGGAAAAAGAACTGCGGGCCAGCCCGAAGGATCAGGCCGAATTGAACATGATCGTCGATCTGGAGCGCAACGACCTGGGGCGAATTTGCGAACTTGGGTCGGTGAAAGTCACATCGCCACGCGACATCGAGACCTTGCCCACCGTCTATCATGGCGTGGCGACAATCGAAGGAATACTGCGTGAAGACGTGCACCTGGTGGAACTGCTGCGCGCCACCTTCCCCGGCGGATCGGTCACCGGAGCCCCCAAAATTCGCGCCATGCAAATCATTGACGAAATCGAACCCGTCCGTCGCGGCGCATATTGCGGCGCCATCGGCTATCTCTCGGCTGACGGGCAGATCGGTCTCAACATCGCCATCAGGACGATCGTTGCCAACGAAGGAAGAGCTTACGTCTCCGTCGGCGGCGGCATCGTCGCGGATTCCAACCCGGCCGAAGAGTACGAGGAGACGATGGTCAAGGCCCAGGCGATGTTCGAAGTGCTCAAGTGAGCCTCAAACTCCCGTCAGCGGATTGGGCGGAGGGACGCTGAGCGGATCGCTGGGCGCTTTCTTCTCATCACGATGTTCGGGGACGAAATTGACGCGTTTTTCGACGTTCTTCGGCATCATCCACTGAAGCAGAATCTGGGCCTGCCTCTGGTGCTCGATGTATTGCTGCTGATAGGCGATGCGCATGTCGAGCAGCGGGTCTTTTATGGTTGGCTTGGCGTTTTCCAATTGTGCGGCGATCACGACTCCGGCCTGAGGAACTTCGAATATGGCCGTGGGGTGCTCATTGCCGGTGCGAAGTCGTTCGGCCAGGAGCTGGAACGCGTCTTTGGTGAATCGCGCAGTGGCCGCCTCGTTGCCGAGCTTGTAGCCTTCGATCGCGGATTCGCCTTCCTGGAAAAAGCCGGTGGTGATGAGTTTCACCTGCGAATTGGCGGCGTTGAGCGCCTGCTGGAGGCCGCCGCGGGTTTTTGCAGACTCAACCAGCAACTTCGCGGCATCCCTGGCCTTTTTGAGCGCCTCATTCGTCCGCCAGTCGTTGCGGACTTTGGTTTCGATCTCATCGAGCGACTGCGGCGGGTGCGAATAGTCGGCCTGAATGATGCGGAAGATGTAGACATTGCCAAAGTTGTCGTGCAGCGGCGGCGAGGCCTGGAAGAGCGCCAGCGTCTGCTCCCGATTTTCCATCAACTGCTTATGCTCATCCTCGCTCAGGAATGGCTCAGCGCGCTCAACCGCCAATTCGGCAAACGGCAGCCGGCGGTAGCCTTCGAAGGAGAATGACTGGCCGATGCCCGGAAGATCGGCGAGTTGCCGCTCCGAAAGCAGTTGCCCTTCCTCCGCGGTCTCGGGCATCACGCCGCGCGATTCTTTCAGTTTCTGGACCTGCTCGCGAAGGCGAATGAGGTAGCTGATGGTGTGATAGGGCACGCCAAGCGCGGACGTGGGCACGTCGGTGGGAACGGTGGTGCCGGCAGCGCGGGCGGCCATGTGGAAATTGGGCCAATCGGCCGCGAAACGCTGGCGAATGGCGTTGGCCATCTGCTCGGTAAGCTGCTGGGAGATTTCATCCTTGACGCGCTCCTTGGCCTTGTCGGAAAGCCGTTGCCAGCGCTGGGCGAGGGAAAGCTTCGCCAGCTCCTGCGTCGTGGGGCCCGTGGTGGGGCGGGTGGACGGAAGGTCGGGACCGAGAGCAGTGCGCGTGGTCGGGCCGGTTGTCGGTTGAGTCGCGGGCTCGGCCTCGAATTTCTCGGGATTGTTGCGGAAATAGCCGTACATGTCCTCGAGCGTAACGGTGGCTTTCAGCTTCTCGCGGGGAACGCGCATGTACTGAATGCGGACGCGATTGGGATAGCGGTAGCCAAAGCCGGATTCGCTGATGTCGGGGTTGTCGTTGCGATACTTGTTGAAGAATTCCTCGAGCTGCGGCCGCGTGGGCTCGGGGATGTCGCGCATGAACTGCTCAGCGCGGAACTCGACAAGCTGAAGCGAAACCTTCTGCTGGCCCTGGGCGATGAGCCGGAGCGATTGGGCGGGTGTCACCTTTGGCGCGGCGGCCACGCGGTCGAAGGCCGCGATGATCGTCAGCCAGTTGGTGACCGCCTGCTCGCGCAGCACTGGATCGCCGCCCGGGTATGCCTGGAGATTGGTAAGAGCTTCCTGGACGGCATCGCGGCCGGGATGAATGTCCATCTTGCGGGCTTCGCGCAGAAGAAGCAGGTAGGTGGTCGCTTCGATCTGCGACGTGATCCGTCGCGCCGCCATTACTGCGATGATGGGTTGCTGCGGCATCGCCACGGTAAACCGCTGAATGAGCGGCAATTCGGCGAAGGTGAAGAATTCGGTCTGCGGACGGCCATCAAAGCCGCGGATGACCTCCGGGATTCGCAGCTCCTTGGTCAGCACTTCCCATTCAGCACGCGCGTTGTCATATTCGATCCCGTGGACTGTTTCGCTGCCGATCCGGCCAATGATATCACTGCCACCGCGTCCGCTGGTGCGGCCTTTAAGACGATAATCGGCGACGAAGGCGATCATCAGAAATACGCCGAGGAAGGCCATGATTTTCTTGTTGTTTTTACGGAGGATTGCGAGCATTGCTTTACCTTTGATTGATCATGAGATGATCAAATAGTTCCTGTTATGCGCCTTGAAGCCGTTTGATCTGAGTTTCTGCTTCATTTCCCGGCTCCTGGCCTTTGTAGTCGGCGGCGACCTGCTTGAGAAGCTTGAGCGCTGTCTCCTTCTCTCCAAAGCGAGTTTCATGAATGGCCGCGACTTTGAGGAGTGCGGCCGCCGCCTGCGGCGTGCCGGGGGCGTTGGCCGCCACGCGCATGTAGGCCACGGCGGCATTTTTCCAGGCTTCCTTGTCATCGCCCGCCTTGCCGGCCTTTGCTTCGGCGAACATCAGCAGCGCCTCGGCCTGATCACCAGGCTCGATGATCGTCGAAGCTTCCTTTTCGATGGTGCTGATGACTTTGTCGTATTCCTTTGCCCCCAGGGCAACGCGAATCGACTTGAGCTTGAGCATCACCTGCGCTTTTTGAGCCTCAGGGCTGTTGGGGTCGAGCGCCACGCGTGACTGAGCCAGGTCCGCAAGTGCCTTGTCGCCGGCGGCCGAGTCGCCTTTGAGCGCGTTCAGATCGACCACCAGCTTGAGCAGCAGGCTTTTGGTTTCCTCATTCTTGGTTCGGCCGACGGCGGTGTTGAGGTCTTTGAGCGCATCGTTGATATACGCCGAACCCGCCTTGGGCATGTTGAGCTGAATCGCCTTGGCGCCTTCGGGCGATTTTTCAGCGAGCGCGACATAGGCCTTGACCGCCGCATCAAATCGCCCCGCCTTGTTGGCCGATTCCAGCAGGCGCACCGAGCACCAGTCGCGCAGCCACGCTTTGGTGGTGGTGCGGACCGTGCGCTCGTAGCCCGTGGCCGCCTTGTCCCAATCCTTCACGAGATAGGCTTCCTCGGCCTGATTGAGGGCCGGTTCATCCGAGAGATTAATCTTGCTCACGTGCGCGATGGGCTTGTGAACCTCGGTGCCGGTGGAGGTGACGAAGAAAATCTCATCGCCCTTGACCGCGTTAATTTTGATATCGGGATAGGGGAGGTTGTTGACCGTAATCGAGTCGGCCAGCGCCAGCGCAGGCAGTATGAGGACCGAAAAAATGGCGATGTGGAATCGATGAAGCATGATCATCTCCCATACAAATGGAGTTAAGTGCAGGAGAGGGGAGTCGAACCCCTAAACCTTTCGGTACAGGATCCTAAGTCCTGCGCGTCTGCCAGTTCCGCCACTCCTGCTTTCGGCGGCGTCCTGCGATTCTAGGCCAGAATCGCGGTTTGGGCCTCAAATTGCAAGTTGTCGGCGCTCCATCGCTTTGGCTTTGCGTCCCCGGATCGCTACGGCCACGCCGCACCGGCCCGGCCGCGGGGCCTGCGATCGATGCAAAAGGGCCGGAGCATTCACGGGCGGGTCCACCCGGTGCCGATAATGATTTCATTCCCCCCTGGAAATGATGGCCTCCGCGCCGGGTCGGCGTCATTGCGGACCGGCGGCTTGTATTGGGAATGCACAACCACCGCCCGCGCCGAGCTGCGGGCAGCTCGATGGTGAATTCATGAAAATATCGTTGCAACGTAAAGTAACGCTCGGGTTTGGCGCTGCCGTCTGCATGCTCTGCATGCTCGGAATCCTCTCCTACATAAGCATTCACCAGTTCATCACCAGCGCCGGCTGGAATGACCACACACGCCTGGTACTGGCGACGATCGCCCAGGCCTCGGACGAAGCCACCAAAGCGGAAAGCACTTCCCGCCGGTATGTCATTACCGGGAACGAAGACGACGTTGCTCCCTACCTCGCGGCGGTGGCCGGGCTGGATTCAAAAGTGCGCCAGCTCCGCAAACTGACGGCCGACAATCCGCGTCAGCAACAACGCCTGGATCGTCTCGAGCTGAAACTCGAGGAGATCTTCGCCGTGACGCAGGGAATATTGAACCTTCGCCGGATCGGCGGGTTTGGGCCAGCGCAGCGCGCGGTCCGCACCGATGAGCGATTGCACGCCATGCAGGAGTTGCGGAAAGTGCTGGCGGAGTTCAACGATGAGGAGGAGCAACTTCTGCGCGCGCGGACCGCCGCCGAACAACACAGCGCTGGTCGAGCCATCACCGTCATCTCCGGCGGCAGCGCCCTCGCCCTGGTGCTGGTTTCGGTCTCGGGATGGAAGATCCGGCGGGACATCGCGGCCCGGGTCCTGGCCGAATCGACGCTGCGCGAGAGCGAGGAACGCTTCCGGCTTCTGGTGGCCACCGCCAAGGAATACTCGATCCTCATGCTCGACCCCGAAGGACGCATCACCACCTGGAACGCCGGCGCGAAACGAATCAAAGGCTATGAGGCGGAGGAGATCATCGGGCAGCACCTTTCCCGCTTCTATGCGGCGGAAGATGTGCAACGGGGCAAGCCGCCGCTCGACCTGGCGCGTGCAACCGAGGCTGGCCAATACGAGGAGGATGGCTGGAGGGTGCGCAAAGATGGGTCACGCTTCTGGGCAAGCGTTCTGATCACCTGCGTGCGCGACCCGGCCGGCAAAACCATCGGATTCTCCAAGATCACCCGCGATCTCACCGAGCGCATGCGTGCGGAAGAGCACACGCGCAACTTCTTCACGCTCTCGCTCGATCTGCTGTGCATCGCCGGCGCTGATGGGTACTTCAAGCATGTCAACGCGACCTGGGAGGCCACATTGGGGTTCACCGAGGCGGAGCTTCTTGCCCGGCCTTACCTGGATCTGATCCATCCCGATGACCGCAACGCGACAATCGCCGCGGCCCAGGGACTCAGCGAAGGCAATATCGTCATTGATTTTGAGAACCGCTACCGGTGCAGGGATGGCTCCTACCGGTGGCTGACATGGAAAGCCGCGACGTCCGCGGATCGCCAGTTGATCTATGCGGCCGCCCGCGACATCA
Source organism: Tepidisphaeraceae bacterium (assembly GCA_041482675.1). Taxonomy (GTDB): domain Bacteria; phylum Planctomycetota; class Phycisphaerae; order Tepidisphaerales; family Tepidisphaeraceae; genus JBGPEF01. The sequence goes on from JBGPEF010000100.1 coordinate 11,063, forward strand.
CCGATAAGAGGAAGACCGTGGAGGCCATCGCCCGGATGAACCTCAGTCTGCTGCAGGGAAATGCCCAGCTCGAAGCCGCCAACAAGGAATTGGAGGCGTTCAGCTATTCAGTCTCACACGATCTGCGGGCGCCGCTGCGGGGAATCGATGGCTTCAGCCAGGCGCTGCTGGAAGATTATGCCGACCGGCTCGACGAAACCGGCAAGGACTATCTTCAGCGGGTGCGCACCGCCTCCCAGCGGATGGGACAGCTCATCGATGACATGCTCAACCTTTCGCGCGTCACCCGAAGCGAAATGAAGATCGAACACGTGGACGTGTCTGCCATGGCCGCCGCTGTCGTCGCCGAGCTTCAGCGCGGCCAGCCTGATCGCCGTGTCGAGGTGCGCATTGCCGATGGCATCACCGCCAGCGCGGACCCGCGGCTGCTGCGCGTCGTGCTGGACAATCTGATCGGAAACGCCTGGAAGTTCACCTCCAGGCTGCCCGCCGCTCGTATCGAGGTGGAATGCAAACAAAACGGCGCTGAGCTGGCGTACATCATTCGCGACAATGGGGCAGGATTTGACATGAAGTTCGCGCACAAGCTCTTTGGCGCCTTTCAGAGGCTCCACGCCGCCTCCGACTTCACTGGCACGGGCATTGGCCTGGCCACGGTGCAGCGGGTGATCAACCGCCACGGCGGCCGCATCTGGGCGGAGGCCGCCGTGGATCAGGGCGCTACGTTCCATTTCACCCTCGCCGCCTCGAGCCCGGCGCTTTCCCGGGCCGCATGACCTCAAGTCCATATACCCGGAGCAACTGTGACGAACAAACCGATTTTACTGGTCGAAGACAACGCCGATGACGAGGCCCTGACCCGGCGGGCGTTCAAAAAAAACAACATTCTCAACGAAGTCATCACCGCCCACGATGGAGTGGAAGCGCTGGATTATCTTTTCGGCACCGGAAGCCACGCCGGCCGCGATATGTCAATCGATCCCGCAGTCATACTCCTGGACCTGAAGCTGCCGAAGGTGGATGGCCTGGAGGTGCTCCGTCAGCTTCGCGCCAATCCCCGGACCAGGCTCCTGCCGGTCGTGATCCTGACTTCCTCCAGGGAAGAACAGGATTTGATCAAGGGCTACAGCCTGGGCGCCAACAGCTACATCAGGAAACCGGTGGATTTCGCTCAATTCATGGAAGCCGTTCGGCAACTGGGACTCTATTGGCTCGTTTATAACGAGGGCGCGCCGCGAGCGGCCTGATCAAGTTTCGATGGCAGCCGCCGATCTAAATCATTATCGGAACACCAGACCCACCATCCAAGCCGGCCGATGTGTTAGGCGAACTTATTCATTCGCCGATGAATAAACGCCGTCGTCTCTCTCTTACCAACCAGTTTCAGGTCAAATGACAATGAGTTGACCCCTATGGGCGTTCCATTGCGCGTGTTGTTGATTGAAGACTCCGACGACGACGCCCTCCTTCTGCTCCGCGAACTGCGTCAGGGCGGATACGACCCCGCCAGCCATCGCGTGCAAAACTCCGACGATCTGAAGGCCGCCCTGGACCAGCAGGAATGGGATGTCATCATCTCGGATTACTCCATGCCGCAGTTCAGCGGCATGGCCGCCCTGGCAATGGTCCGCCAGCGCACTCCGGACGTTCCATTCATCCTCGTCTCCGGATCGATTGGCGAGGAAACCGCCGTGAAGGCCATGAAGGCGGGGGCCAATGACTACCTGATGAAAGCGGCGCTGACCCGACTGGCGCCCGCCGTGCAACGGGAACTGACCGAAGCACAGGGGCGCAGCGCCGCCGAGGCCCGCAACGCCGCAATCCTTGAATCCGCCCTCGA
>JBGPEF010000101.1:0-12874 GCA_041482675.1 Tepidisphaeraceae bacterium
AATCGGCAGGGCGGCGGCAGCGCAACCGTGCCCGGCTCGACGGGGTCATCTCCCAACGCCGTGGGCTTGATTGCGGCCGGCTCGATCGCGGCGGGCAACGTCGGCACCAACGCTTCCGGCACAGCGCTGACGCAGGCGCTCGAATTTGCCATCAATGACAACAACGCCGCCGGAGTGGTTGGCGGCAGCGCGGCGGCCAACATGGTTGACGCCGCGGCGGTGACGACCGGGATGGAATTCTCCATCGCCCTGGCCGACCTGGGCAATCCGGCGTCCGGCTCGACCATCCTGATCGCCGCGATGATCAACAACGGCGACCACAATTATCTCTCCAACCAGGTCCTCGGAACACTCGCTCCGCCACAGGGAAATCTCGGCGGTGATGGCGGCGGCGGCTTCATCGGAACCCTGGCCGGCGTGAATTTCAATCAGTTCACCGGCGCGCAATATTTTGGGATTGTTGTCCCCGACGTCGTCCCCGAACCGTCCAGCGCTGGCTTATTCGCACTGGCGGTCGTCGTGCTCGCCGCCCGCGCACGACGCCGCCTTCATACATGAGCGGCCGAAATCGAGCAAAAACCCCGGATGGAAATTATCCCCGGGGTTCTATTTTGCGCTCAAAGATTGATGGTGGTCGCTAATTTTTCCTTCGCCTGCGCCCGGCCAGGAGGATTCCACCGAGCATCAGCATTGCCGCCAGGCTCGCCGGCTCGGGGACCAGGGTGATCCCTCCTGGTTTGCTGTGGGTGTCAAAGCCGCCGTTGGGATTGAGTTGCATGCGAATGCTCGGCAGATCCTCGGCCAGCGAGCCATCCTCGCGCAGCTTCGGCGTCAATTGATGCCACTGATGGTCGCCAAGCAGATCCGACGGGGCTGGTGTCGTAAGCTCGGCCGACTGGAGAATCTGCCTCCGCTCGGCCGCGCCAAGCAGGCCGCCCTGCACCTCGATGAGCTTGCCGCTGGTGCCGACAGTGGATTTGAAATCGTCCAGCAGCAGAGCGAGAAGATCGTCGCTACAGGTGATGGGGAGCGGAGCGCCGGGTGTAAATGTAAATGAATCCGCCGATTTGGGACCCGTGAAAATCTCGCGGCTGATCTTCTTCACCCACGTCAAACCATCCTTGTCGATGGCGACGGCATAGAGCCGCGAGACGCTCAGGTCATCGTGAATCGTCCCGGCCACATCGTGATCCGAGGCATCGCCGGCGCGGTGGAATTGCCAGAGAATCTTGTCCCTGGCGCCAACCCAGATGTGCTCGAAGCGATCCAGCTTTGATGAATCGATGAGCTGGCCAATCGGCCGCGGCGCGGGCGTCCGCACCACCTGGGTCACTTCGCGTTGCACGGATCGTTCGACCAAGTTGGCCATCAGCACCGAAGCCACCACCATCAGCAGGGCGCTGGCCGCCAGTGCCGCCAGAAGCCGTCCGGCCGCGTGCAGCATCTGCCGCGATGCGCCCTGGGCGATGGCGCTGGCCATCCCGGAGGCCACGCTGCTTCCGCTGGCCGCGCTGCTGATTGTCAGGCCCAAACCCAATGGCGCGGCCTCGGCAGCGCGCGACGTCAACAATAGAAGCAACAGAGCCGCCGACACGGTCGCGCCTTCACGGCAGAGGAGGGTGCGCAATTTTTCCACGGCGCGGGAGACGCGTTTCTTGGCCGCCTCTTCGGAAATTCCCAGGATCGTCCCCACTTCCGCCAGGCTCTTGCTTTCGTAAAAACGCAGCATGATGGCCTGGCGGTCCTTTTCGCTGAGGCAGGCGACGGCCTCTTCCAGCGCGGGGGCAACCCGGTCCCACGTGGCCTCTTCCTGCGGCGAAAGATCGGCCACACCCATGGCCGCGGCGCGCTGCACGTGCCGTTTGTGGCGATTCTGTTTCTTGAGGGCATCGGCCACGGCAAACCGCGCGGCCTTGAAGAGCCAGCCGCGCAGAACCGTGTTGGGCGCCAGTGTTTTGGCTTTTCGCGCAAGGATAATGAAGACCGCCTGGGTCACATCCTCGGCCAGATGGCGGTCCCTGACCCCCCGCAGGCAGACCGAGTAAACCCAGTCGATGTGCCGCGTCACCAGACGCTCGAAAGCATCCTGGCAGCCGATCTCCGCGTACTGCCGGAGCAACTGCATGTCATCCATGGACGCGCCCTCTCCCCGCCCCAACCCATCCTATGCCGTCATTATACCACATCGGCCGGCCCGGCTATAAATACCGCCGCCCTCGTGCCCTGCGCACGTTTCGAACACGAGGGCGGCTTAAACGATCACACCAATCCTGGATAAGAATGGCCCGTCGCGGCTGCGGGGGGACAATCGGGTAAGACGAATTACCAATCCCATCCCGGGCGCGGGAAACGGTGGCGGCGGGGGGATTGGCGAGGATAATCGGGTTAATGGAGCCCACGGCACCCCAACAGACGACGCCCCAGACGCCGCATTCCAAAAAAAATGGGATGCAGGTCTTCTGGATCGCCCTCTGGCTGGCGGTGGCGCTGATCGGGGCGAAGCTGTATCACATCCGGACGCCGGATAATTGGGGTGGGAGGGAGATCAATCGCTATCTCACTGATATTGCCATCGTCACGGCGGCCGATCTGGTGTTTGCGACGGCGTTCGGGCTGGTGGGGTGGGGGCTGGTTGTGGTTTGCGGCGAGCGGCCGCGCAGCCTGCGAGTGGTGCGTGTGGGGTTGCTGGGGTTGGCGTTTATCAGTGTGCTCTATGCCGTGCTCAGCGCCCGGCTTTTTGAATATCTGCGCACGCCGTTGAGCTATCCGCTGATATATCTGATGGGCGACATGAGCAACATGCGCTCTTCGCTGAGCTTGTATGCAACCCTACCCATGGTGTCGCTGCTGATCGGGGTCCCACTGGGATTTTTGGTGCTTGTTTTTCTCAGCGAGCGATTTGTGCCCTCGCGCTCATCGCTGCTGGTTCGCGGACTTGGGGGGCTGACGATCGTCGGCATCGTCATCCTCTTTTTCTTCGCGCGAAATGAAGTCGCCCGATCGTGGGGGGCACGACACGAAGATCGCCGCATCGCCGACAATCCGCATTACGTCATCTGTGCCTCGTGCATCAGACAGTTATTTGGCGGGGAAACGGTTACGCTTTCGGAGCCCTTCACGGCCGATGATTTGCGGGATTTTCAAAGCGTGGCGGAGCGGCCGCCGGCGGAGAATGTTCCGACTCCCACGATTCAACGTGGTCCCAAGAACGTCATCCTCATCGTTTGCGAATCGGTCGGCACGCAATTTCTTAGCCTGTATGGGGCGAAATACAAAACCTGGCCGCGGCTGGAGGCGGAATCGAGATACAGCCAGATTTTCGACAATTACTATTCGCACATCACCAACACGGCCAATTCGCACGTGAATCTGGCCCTCTCCGTCTATCCGCCGCTGGATTGGCGGCAGTACACCATCGAGCGGCCCGATTATCCCGGCACCACTGCGGCACAGGTGCTCAAACAACACGGCTATCGCACCGCCTACGTCTCGGCCGGCCGAAATGCCTGGTCGAATCAGGACAACTTCCTGAAGAATCGCGGCTATGACGTCGTTCAGGATTCCACCGACACCGGCTGCCCTGAATTTTTTTCCTGGGGTGTCGAAGACCGGTGCATGATCGATCAGGCGCTGAAATTCATCGACCAGGATCCATCACGAAAGCAGCCATTTTTTATCTTCTCGTGGACCCAGGGCACGCATCATCCCTATGGCCCGGACGATGGCACGCCCTCTCCCGGCTGGGACAATCCCGATCTTCTGAGCGATCCGAAAACCTATGGCAACATGTACTGGGACCTGGGGCGATACATGTGCGCGCTCTATGAGCTCGACAAGCAGATCGGGCGGCTTTTCAATTCGCTCCGCGAGCGCGGCCTGGCCGACGATACCATCGTCATCATCACCGGTGATCATGGCGAAGCCTTCGGATATCCGCACGAGAGCTATGGGCACAGTGGCAAAGTCCACCAGGAAGATGTTCATGTGCCGCTGATTATCTGGAGCCCGCGACTGTTCAAGGATGCGCCGCGATCCAACACGGTGGGGGGGCACGTTGATTTGAGTCCGACGATTCTGGATTTATTGAATCTTCCTCTTCCCCAGAGTTGGCAGGGGCACAGTCTTTTCTCTCCAAATCATCCACAGCGCGCTTACTTCTATGGGGCGATGGACAATTATTATTTCGGCGTGCGCGAAGGCCGATTCAAATACGTCTACAACGCCACGCGCGGCCGCGACAGGCTGTATGACCTTGATGTCGATCCGCTGGAGCAGAACAACATCGCGGAGGCCCACCCCGATGAATCCCGCCGCCTCCGCCAGCGCCTGGCCGCGTGGCTCTCCTATCAGAAATCCAAAAAATAGCTTCCGCTTCAGCGGACGACCTTGGCAGGATTCCCTGCGACGATGGAGTAGGGGGGTACATCCTCTCTCACCACCGACCGCGCTCCCACGATCGCACCTTCACCGATAGTCACTCCAGGCAGCACAATCGCATCAAACCCAATCCACACATTCTTCCCGATGCGAATCGGCCGCGCCTGTGAGTCGCGCGGGGCTCGATAGCAGTCCATCAAAACCACATTCCACGCGATCAGCGAATATGGCCCGATCTCAATCTCGCTATCACACATGATCCGCGGCCCATTGAGCATTGCATATTCGCCGATGCTGACGCGGCCCTCCGGCCCGACATCAAACATGGTGGGGGGGTAAACCGACGCAAATTTCCCCACCACCACCGCCCGCTCCCGCTCGCCGCGAAACAGTTCGAAGCTCTGGCTCGTCTCGACATGTCCCCCCGCCTCGATGAGCACATTCTCCGGGATCACTCCATCAAACCAGTCATTGGCAATTCGTCGCGGCATGTGCTTAAACCTCTCCGATGATCACCGCAGAATTCCCCCCCACGCGCATCTGGGCCGGGACATCGCGCGTGATCATCGATCCCGGCTCGATGAACGCCCCCGCGCCGATTCTCACGCCCTTGAGAATCGTTACGCTCGGGCCGATCCACACATCATCCTCGATAACCACCTCTTTCCTCTCAATCGCCGGCCGCGCCCGCCCCTTCCCCCCCGGCGAACACGCAATCGCATCCTCGATCCGCAGCGCGGGATCGATGGGATGAAAATCGCTGTCGGCGATGGCCGAATTCCAGCCGATCATCACGCGGTTGCCGATTTGAATTTCCAACTCGCACATCAGGACGACGTTGGTGAGATAGCAGCGATCTCCGATGCGAATCTTTCCAGCTTTCCCGACGGCAAACTGCACCCCATCGATGATGCACTCGCGGCCGATGACCAGTCCCGCCTCCCGCTCGCTGAAAAATCGTCGCAGCGCGGTCTTGCCCTTGATGATCGTGCCATCGCCAAGTTTTACGCCGGCGGGCAGCGGCCCATCTTCCCATCGCCCCGCTCGCGGCTCCATTTTCTCCATGGTGATCATTCTACAGGTATCATCTGCCCAATTCCGATTCGCCCATGGCCGGCAAATCCAAAATCATCGTCTCGGGCATCGCCTTCTGGTATCCGCTCGGCGGCGTCTTCTGGCAATTCCTCCACTATCTGCTGGGCCTGCGGCAGTTGGGGCATGATGTTTATTATGTCGAGGACTCCGCTCGCGATGTTTACGACCCGAACACCAACGATTTCACCCCCAACCCCGACGCCAATATCTCGGCCATCGCTCCCATGCTCGAAAAATATGGCTTCAAAGACAAATGGTGTTTCCGCAGCCACTACCCGAACCAGCAACGCTGTTTTGGCCTCTCCGAATCACAGCTTACCCAGCTCTATCACGACGCCGACGTCTTCCTGAACGTCACCGGCGCTCAGGAGATTCGCGATGAGCACATGAAAATCCCCCGCCGGATCTATGTTGAAACCGACCCATGCGCGACCCAGATCGCGGCGGCCGAGGATGCCGCCATTGATGAAAAAACCATCGAGCAGCTCAAGGCCCACGACAGTCACTTCAGTTTTGGCGAGAACATCGGTCAGCCGGATTGCCTTCTTCCAAGCGGCCCTTTTAAGTGGCTGCCAACCCGCCAGCCCATTTGCCACGATTTGTGGCAACATGATTCTGCGTCAGGCGACAACTACACCACGATAGCCACCTGGCAAAATAAAGGGCGCGACATTTATTACAAGGGCGAAATTTATTACTGGTCCAAGGACCGGGAGTTTCAGAAATTTCGCAAGCTGCCGTCTCTGACAGCCGCGAAAATCGAGCTGGCCTCCGCCCCCGATTACCTGATCGCCGATCGCTTCCGGAAATTTGGCTGGAGATTCACCGATCCGCTTCCCATCTCGCGCGACTTGCATCGATACCGTCAATACATCCAATCCTCGCGCGGAGAATTCACCGTCGCCAAAGACCAAAACATCCGCCTGAAATCCGGCTGGTTCTCCGACCGCAGCGCCTGCTACCTCGCCTCGGCCCGTCCCGTCATCACCCAGGAAACCGGCTTCTCCAACCATCTCCCCACCGGCCAAGGCCTCTTCGCATTCAGGACCATGCAAGACATCCTCTCCGCCCTCGACAAAATCGAATCCGATTACCCCAAAGCCTCCCGCGCCGCCCTCGACATCGCCCACTCTCATTTCTCCGCCCAAATCGTTCTCCAATCTCTCCTATCTCGCGCCGGTCTTTAAAACCGGCCGATAAAACCTCAGCCACCCCTCCTTCAAATCTCCAAGTTTGTACGTCGCATTCATCACCACTTTTTTCCCGCCAAAATTCTGGTGAAAGATGTGAACCGTCCGCCCCCCATCTTCCACTCCCGCCACAATCGCCGTGTGATGCTCGAAGGTCATCGAATACGTCCCCCCCGGCCGCTTGCCCTTAAACTTCACATCCCGCAACTGAATAATGTCCCCCGCGCGAATCTCGGCGGATTTCCCCTCCGCCTTCTGCCCACTCTCCCCGCCCTCGATAAAAAACACCTGCGCCCCCCAGGTGTAATCGCCTTTCTCCGGCCGATCCGCCCCGCGCCCCCTCGCTCCCGCCGCCCGCAGCGCCTCAGTTGCCAACGATGCACATTCCCCATCCCCCACCTGCTCCCCCTTATGCTCCTGGCAGAACGCCACCACCTTCTCCCCGATAGTCGTTGGCCCCGCCCCGCCGCCAACTCGCGCCAGGATGAAACAAAAAAACAGCCCAAAGATCACAACCCGCATTCGCATCCCCCGATTTTAACAGCGAAAATTGCCGGTTATCAATCCTTCTGCCCCGCCGGCCCACTTCCTATGTCCGCTTCGCCCCCGCGCCTATAATCAATCACTCGGCCCAACTCTGCGGTATGAATTCCGACCCAGGGGATGCCAGCGGCGGCAATTTCCCCTACAATCCGGGGCTCGACTTGAGGATGTATGCCTACTGAAACAACCGAAATCCAGGACCTGGCCAATCGCGAATATAAGTGGGGGTTTATCACCGACATCGAGGCCGATTCGGCACCTATGGGCTTAAACGAAGAAATCATCCGTTTCATCTCCGCCAAGAAAAACGAGCCCAAATGGATGCTCGACTGGCGGCTGAAGTCCTACCGCCACTGGCTCACCATGGAAGAGCCACACGAGTGGCCGATGATCAAATATCCCCCCATCGACTACCAGGGCAGCATCTACTATTCCGCTCCCAAGAAAAAGCTGGACAACCTCGACGAAGTGGACCCGGAGCTGCTCAAGACCTATGAAAAACTCGGCATTCCCCTCGAGGAGCGCGCCATTCTGGCCGGCGTGGCCGTCGATGCCGTCTTCGACTCTGTTTCGGTCGCCACCACCTTCAAAGACAAGCTGGCCTCGATGGGCGTGATCTTCTGCTCCTTCAGCGAGGCGGTCCAGGAACATCCCGAGCTCGTGCAAAAGTACATGGGCTCCGTCGTTCCCTACAAAGACAATTTCTACGCGGCCTTGAACGCCGCCGTCTTCACCGATGGCTCGTTCTGCTACATCCCCAAAGGCGTCCGCTGCCCCATGGAGCTCTCGACTTATTTCCGCATCAACGCCAAGAACACCGGCCAGTTCGAGCGCACCCTCATCATCGCGGATGAAGGCGCATACGTCTCCTATCTCGAAGGCTGCACCGCCCCCATGCGCGATGAAAACCAGCTCCACGCGGCCGTGGTTGAACTCGTCGCCCTCGGCAACGCCACCATCAAATACTCCACCGTCCAAAACTGGTACCCCGGCGACAAAAACGGCAAAGGCGGCATCTACAACTTCGTCACCAAGCGCGGCGCCTGCCGCGGCCCCAGCAGCAAGATCACCTGGACCCAGGTCGAAACCGGCTCGGCCATCACCTGGAAATATCCCAGTTGCATCCTCCAGGGCGACAATTCCGTCGGAGAGTTCTACTCCGTCGCGCTGACGAACAATTATCAGCAGGCCGACACCGGCACCAAGATGATCCACATCGGCAAAAACACCAAGTCCACGATCGTGAGCAAGGGAATCTCCGCCGGCCACGGCCAGAACACCTATCGCGGCCTCGTGAAAATCCTCCCCAAGGCCGCCAACTCCCGGAATTACACCCAATGCGACTCGCTCCTGCTCGGCGACAAATGCGGCGCTCACACAACGCCGTACATCGATGTCCGCAACACCAGCTCCAAGGTCGAGCACGAAGCCTCCACCAGCAAAATCGGCGAAGACCAGCTCTTCTACTGCAAGAGCCGCGGCATCTCCCTCGAAGATTCGGTGAACATGATCGTCAACGGCTTCTGCAAGGAAGTTTTCCGGGAGTTGCCGATGGAATTTGCGGTGGAGGCGCAGAAATTATTGGGCGTGAGCCTGGAGGGGTCGGTTGGCTAGCGGTCGATTTGAAATCGATATTCGGCCGTATGCAATTGCAGCATTGGATGCGCTGCGAGCGTTTGAACGTGGGACGATCATTGACGCAATTGAGTCGATGCTGCGTCACGACCCTCTAAAGGTGACGCGAAATCGAAAACCATTGTTCGGCGTGGCGGCCAATTTCGAGTATGTCCCACCGATGTGGGAATTGAAAGTAGGACAGTATCGAATGTTCTACGATGTAAACGAAGAGATGCGAGTTGTTTATGTCAGAGCTGTGCGCTTTAAACCTCCGCATAGAATGACTCAGGAGATCCTGACATGAAAACCCTTTCGTTGAACAACTCGGCCGCAGCGCTTGGTGAATTTAAGAAAGCCACCAGCGAAGGTTACATTCTGCTCACACACCGTGGTAAACCCATTGCTTACATCCTTCCCACCGCCTTCTACGACGAAGAAGACCTTGGCTATATGACAGACCCAGAATTTTGGAAAATGGTTCAAGAATGGCGAAATAACAAGAAACCTGGTGTTCCTCTTGAGCAGGTCATGGCTCGGATCGATCGCGAAGAGCTTAGGCTCAAAAACGGGAGCAAATCAAAGAACCACGCGCCAAAGAAAACAGGAAAAAGAAATGGCTCTCCTCGAAGTAAATAACCTCCACCCCCGGGTTGCCACCACTGGCGGTCGCGATGTCCTCAAACGCATCCGAAAGCGAGTCTTGCGCGAATTGCCCATGGAGATCACTGTGGCAGCACAAAAACTACCAGGAGAAACTCTGGAAGGCAGCGTCGGGTGACGCATGCCAAAGAAGGTAAGGGAATTGAAAGCGATGTTGAGACAGGCTGGGTGGGTATTGATCGAAGGCGGCAAGGGAAGCCATACCAAATGGATGCATCCGCGCGTGCAGCGACGTATTACCCTCAGTGGCAAAGATGGAGATGATGCCAAGCCATATCAGCAGCGAGACGTCAATATCGGCCTGAGCGAAGCCCGCTTATGAATGTGAGAGCCATGGCCAAGAAAAGCCAATATAGTGTGATCATTCAATGGTCCGACGAGGACCGTGCATACATAGTGACGCTTCCCGAGTGGGGCGGCTGTCATACCCATGGCGCAACCTACGAGGAAGCTGCCAAAAACGCTCGCGAAGTTCTCGAGATGCTGATGGAAACCGAGAAGAAGGACCGCAAAGCCCTGCCTCCTCCGCACACTTTCATATACCCGGGCCCGACCGGCTTTTCTTACGAAATGAGTAACCGTTATTCAGGAAAAAAGGCACGCAATGTCCCTGCTTGAAGTAAATAACCTCCACGCCCGGGTTGCCACCACTGGCGGCCGCGACATCCTCAAGGGCGTCAATCTCACCATCAAGGCCGGCGAAGTCCATGCCATCATGGGCAAGAACGGCTCGGGCAAGAGTACCCTCGCCCAGGTCCTTATGGGCCGCGAAGCCTATGAAGTGACCCAGGGCACCGTTACTTACGCCGGCAAAAATCTTCTCGAGCTCAGCGCTGAAGAACGCGCCCGCGAAGGCGTCTTCCTCGCCTTTCAGTATCCCGTCGAAATCCCCGGCGTCTCCACCAGCTACTTCCTCAAGGCCGCCGTCAACGCCATCCGCAAACATCGCGGCGAGTCCGAGCTCGATGCCATGGACTTCCTCAAGCTCGTCAAAGACAAAATGAACCTGCTGAAGATGGACCAGTCGTTCATGAACCGCGCTGTGAATGAGGGCTTCTCCGGCGGGGAAAAAAAGCGCAACGAGATTTTTCAGATGGCCGTCGTCGACCCGCGGCTGGCCCTCATGGATGAGACCGATTCCGGCCTGGATATCGACGCCCTCAAAGTCGTCGCCCAGGGCGCCAATTCGCTCCGCACCCCCGACAAGGCCATCCTCATCGTCACCCACTACCAGCGCCTGCTGAATTACCTCGAGCCCAACTTCGTCCACGTCATGCTCGACGGCCGAATCGTCAAGACGGGCGGCAAGGAACTTGCGCTCGAATTGGAATCGAAGGGTTACGACTGGATCGAAAAAGAGGTAGAACAACCCGTTTAACCGTGCTCATCCTCTGAAAAGCGTCCGCTCGCTTCGGAACCATCGCAATGACTCAACTAGCCGAAGAAACCTCGACCCACATGCACAACTTCAGCCGCTTTGAGCAGGAATCCTCTCTCCCCGCCCATCCCTGGCTCGAGCGCCTTCGCAAATCCGCCATCGCCCGCTTCGAACTCACCGGCTTCCCCACTACACACGAAGAAGAGTGGCGACACACCAACGTCAACGCCATCGCCAAAATCCCCTTCCGCCTCGCCCGCCCGCCGCACGAGCAAATCGGCGCGCGCTTCTCCATGCCCAGCGCCATCGAATTGGTCTTCCTCAACGGCCACTTCGCCCCCCATCTCTCCCGCCTGGCCAAACTCCCCCGCGCTGTCCGCGTCGAGCCTCTCTCCGCGACTCTTAACGATAATGCCCATCTCCTCGAGCCCCACCTCGCCCGCCACGCGCAAATCGAATCCAAAACCAATCCCTTCATCGCCCTCAACACCGGGTTCATCCGCGATGGCGCTTTCATGCACGTTCCCCGCGGCGTCATGGTCGATGCCCCCATCCACCTCCAGTTCATCTCCACCACCTCCCGCGATCCTTCCGTCTCCCATCCCCGCGTTCTCATCCTGATGGACGATGGCTCCTCCGCCACCATCGTCGAAACCTACACCTCCGCCGGCGGCGAAAAGGGCGCATACCTCACCAACTCCGTCACCGAAATCGTCCTGGGCGCAAACAGTCATCTCGACCACTGCCGCCTCCAGCACGAATCGCTCGATGCCTATCACCTGGCCACCGTCGCCGCCACCCTCGGCCGCTCCGCCAACTTCATCTCCCATTCCGCCTCCATCGGCGCTGCCCTCGCCCGCACCGATTTCAACGTCCTCCTGGCCGGCGAATTCGCCGAGGCCACCTTGAATGGTCTTGTCATCGCCACCGGCGCCCAGCACATTGACAACCACACCCTGCTCGATCACCAAAAGCCCAACTGCCCAAGCCACGAGCTCTACAAACACGTCATCGATGGCAAGGCCACCGGCGTCTTCAAAGGCAAAATCTTCGTCCAGAAGGACGCCCAGAAAACCGACTCCAAGCAAACCAGCAAATCGCTTTTGCTTTCTGATGAAGCGACGATGCACTCCCAACCCGCTCTGGAGATTTACGCCGACGATGTGAAATGCACCCACGGCTCGACCACCGGCCCGGTTGATGAAGACCAGGTGTTTTACCTGCGCTCAAGAGGCGTCTCCGCCGAAGCCGCCCGGCATCTGCTGACCTACGCCTTCGCCGCCGACATCACCCGAAGAATCAAAGTCGAGCCCATCCGCTCGCTGTTGGAAGACTTCATGGCCGCCCAGCACGGCCTCCCCCAGGACCTGCGCATCACCGACCTTGGCACCGCGCAGGAAGCGGCCAGATAGGCGGTTCCGCTTAAATGTTGTTGTGCCACTGGCGGCTTGTCCGCCAGTGTCCCCACTTACTCCTCCACCCCCAGCTCTTTGATTACCTGCATCGTGCGCGCCAGCCTTCCCCCCAGAACCCACTCCCGCCTCAAATAAAAACCCTTCATCACGGCCGAGAACACCTTGCCGTCCTTTTCCTTGATCCTCCTATACTTCCCGTCCTTTGACAGCGAATACACCTCCAGCTTCTTCGCCGCCACATCCACAATCCAATATTCTTTCACTCCCGCCCGCTCATAATCCGCCAGTTTTTCCACCCAATCCCGCTCCACGCTATCCGGCGACACCACTTCCATAATCAAATCCGGCGGGCCGTCGACTATGGTCTTCTTCAGAATCCGCGCCCGCTTCTTCGCCACGAACAGCACATCCGGCAACCGTCTCTGGTTCAGTTGGGGAACACGGATCATCACTTCCGGCCCATGCACCGCCCCCAGGTCATGATGCTGAGCGAAGTGCGTAACGATACTTCTCAGCCAGAATTGTACATCATCATGCTCAAGATTCGCCGGCGCCATCATGATCACTTCCCCGTTGACCCACTCCGCGCGCGTCTTCTC
>JBGPEF010000102.1:0-12820 GCA_041482675.1 Tepidisphaeraceae bacterium
CGGGGACGAAGCAGATTTCCTGGGAGTCGGGCTTGTTGTAGACGGGGAGCTTGAGCTCTTCGGCGATGGCGCGGACGGCGGGCTTTTCGTAATCGCCGATGGGGAGGAGCGTGTGGTCGAGGGTTTGGCGGGTCATTCCGAAGAGGACGTAGGACTGGTCTTTGTGGATGTCGAGGCCGCGGCAGAGGGATTTGGTTTGGGTGATTGGGTCGATGGCGATGCGGGCGTAGTGGCCGCTGGCGACGAAGTCTGCGCCGACGGCTTGGGCGTACTGCGCGAGCTTGCCGAATTTGAGCCAGTCGTTGCAGCGGACGCAGGGGTTGGGAGTCCGGCCGCGGTTGTATTCGGAGACGAAGTAGTCGATGACCTTGGCGAAATCCTCCTGGAAGTTGAGGACGTAGAGCGGGATGCCAAGGGCGGCCGCGACGCGGCGGGCATCGGCGGCGTCGAGGACGGAGCAGCAGCCTTGTTTGGATGATCGCGCCTCGGGCGCGGTGGAACATTCCACCTGCTCGTGGGCCTCAACTCCGTCGGGTGAGCCGAGGCGCATGAACACGCCGAGGACTTCGTAGCCCTCGCGCACGAGCAGCGCCGCGGCCACGGAGCTGTCTACTCCGCCGCTCATGGCAACGACGACTTTCTTGCGCTGGGCTGGCATGGGCGAATCAAGGCTAGCGCGCGGTGGAGGGGAGGTCAAATGAGGATGTGTGCGGCAGGATGAGGAAAGGAAGGCGAGGAGAAAAAGGAGCGGGAGGAGGAGGGCCTTCAGGGGGGAAGGCGGCGATGGTGGGTTCGTTTCGTCAAAATGAATTGGCGCGGATGAAGGTTGGATGGGCGATTCTGAGGCGGGGGGAGGGGTTTGGGTTTGGGGTGGGGGTGTTTGCGTGGGTTCGTTCGCGGTGAAGCTTCTTTCGAGGCGGAGGTTTTCTTCGCGATGGAGCTGGAGGCGGCGCTCTTTGTCACGCTCGCGCCAGCGGTCGGTCATTTCTTTGTACCAGTCGGTGTCCGCGATCGGGGTGTCGGGAGGGGGTGTGGGAGTATCTTGGTGAGGTTCGTGGTCGAGGTCCGGTTCGGGTTCACCGGGGGATTGGGCCTCGGATTGGCGTTTGTGGCGGGCGATTTGGGCGGCCATTTTTTCGGGGGACCAGGCGGGCTCGCTGCGATGGCGTTGGTTGGCGGCGTCCTGGGCTTGGGCGTCTTCCTTTTGGATTTTTTTTAGCTCGCGGATGAGGCGGAGGCAGGTGTTGCGGAGGTGGCGCTCGTAGCGGGAGTAGAGGAGGAAAGGATTGCCGGTGGGGTTTTGGTTGAAGGCTTTGGCGAGGGTGAGGCAGGGGGGATCGTCGTTGCGGCGGCGGAGGGCGTAGAGCTGGGCTTCGGTTTCGTTGGCGCGCTGGAGACGCCAGAGGATGGAGGAGATTTGGGAGAAGAGGTGGAGCTGGAGGGGGTGGGTGGGGCGGAGGGATTCGCGGAGTTCTTCGTGGAAGATGTTGAAAGTCGCCTCGCATTCATTGGGGAGGGTGGGGGATTGGGAGCAGAGGCCGTGTTTGAGGGAGTTTTGGGAGGCGGTTTTTTTGCCGGAGGGGGTGCGGGGGCCGGTGGATTTGCGGGCGTTGCGGCGGTTGGCGGCGAGTTTGCGGAGGGAAATCTTTAATCGCTTTTTGGGCGCGCGGCTTGGGCGCCCGAGGCGATTTGATTTGGATTTGGAAGCGGCGGACGTGCGTTCTTCGATCAGAGCGATGCTCATGAGACCCCCATTAGTTTTGGCGTCCGCTGAAGCGGACCCTACGACCCTTTTGGACGAAGGTGGGCCGTGCCCACCCTACGACTACTACGCTGGCGGGGGTGGGGATGTTCGCATGAAAATTAAAAATATTTTAGGCTTGATAAGCAGGAGACTGTCCCGCTTTTTTGATGCGCCGAATAAAAATTGGACTTATCCCCTTTTCCGGATCAAATGGTGAGGTTTTCATCACAGCAGGAATGTCCCCCTTTCGGCTTAACGCAGAATCATGGGCAAGAAACGCGTGGTACGGGGGCTTCGTCATTCGGATCAGGGGGGCATCATTGATTTGGAATCAGGGGGGTCGGGTATTGGAATTCGGGTTTTCCCTTCCCCATCGGTGTGAATCGGTGCCCCATCGGTGGCTGGAGCGGACAGAGGGGTCAGGTGTCAGGCGTGTTGGCCAGGGCGGCGCCTGAGCATAACCCCGCAGCAAAGCATCATCGCCGCCGCGGCCGAGGGCTCGGGAATCGGGGAGGAGCTCAGGCGGACGTTGTCGAAGCTGCCGATAAACTGCACCGCCGGCAGGGGCAAGGCAAACATTCCCAGCTCAATTCCCAGTGTCTGGCCAATATGCGGGTTGCCCGGGAGAACCTGGAAAGAAAGCGATTGATCGATGAAACTCCCCGGCGTCAGCCCATTGGAAGTGCTCTGTGAGATAAGCGGATTGCCATTGGCGGTGAGGGCGATGCTGGTAAATCCGGGGTTTGCTGTATTCAGCGGCCGCCCTATCGCCACCGTCAGGAGATACTCGGTGTTGGCGGTGATGATCTCACTTGTCTCCTGATGGAGGGCGCCCGTGGGACTGCCCGTGGGCGCTCCCAGGATACCAAAGTTCAGATGCTGAAATCCATCCGCAGCGCCGGGAAGCGGGGTGAGATTCCCGCTGGCGTTGGCATACTGGGCGCTGGAGGGATCCTCAACACGCTTGCTTCCATCTCCCAGGCCCACCCAGCCCGGCGGCACGGGAGCGAAGGCGGTCCCATCGGCCACGTCCGGATCTTCAAACGAGAAGTTGGTAACCGCGATAGGCCCGCCGATCGCCACCGAAACGGCAAAACAGACAGCACACAGCAGCGCGCTGATCGAGACTCTCATGACTCCTCCGCTCTACCAGCCCCAAGATCTGAGATAACTAGATTATAGATTAGACGATACCCAAGCGATGCGGAGAAAACAAACATATCCCCCAAAGGTTGTGACTCGGTGGCCCCCTGGGGGCAGAAAGACAGAGGTCATAGTCAGTTGACAAGACCGAGCGCGTCTCCGTGTCTCCGCGTCTCGGCCGGTTGTATTCGGCCAGCGGCGCCCCTGAGCCGAGTTTCGCGGTGAAACGAGTTGTGGCCTTCGTGTCTTCGCGTCTTCGTGTTTAATCCGGGGCCAGCGGCGTTCCCGGACGGTTGGGGGCATTTATTTCGGAAGAAGTCGCTCTGTACGATCTCGTGGAGGCGGAAAGGGGGTCACTCGGAGGCGGAAAGGGGGTCACTCGTACTTATTAAGTAGCGGTGACCCCCTTATTGCGCGCACGAGGCGATTACCACCCTTTTTTACGCGTCCAGTTCATTTGCCACGGCCGACTTCTTCACGCCCGTTGCGATTGCTTCTTCACCCTTGCGCCACCCTCCCATTTTCATGAATGCCCAGGCCAGCATCACGAGGAACGTCGCTTCCAACAGACCTTCCGACGCGCGCACGGCGGCCCAGATGAGAACATAGAAGGGTATCGGCGCGCCGCGCTGATAATTGGACAGTTCAAATACCGCACGGCTCGCGCCGGTCACGATGCTCAGGATCGCGAGCAATAAAGCGGCCAGCGCTATCAGGCTGCCCCCGCGCCGTCTGGTCAGGAAAGCCGCCGCGCCACACACCAGCAGGATCGAGCAGAGCAGCGCCGCGACGTGCAGCGGGCCGATCCACAGTTCACGGCTGTCCAGGGCGCGCGGGCGAACCAGACCAATTCGCGGCCCGAAGCTTTGCACGGCCCACAGCGAGCTCAAGGCCCCCCGGGCGATTCCGATAAACAGCGCGAAAACTCCCAACGCTCCCGCAGCCTGCCGCCACCGATTGGGATCGTCACCCGACGCATATGCGAGTGGACCGGATACGGGCTCGGGGATCCGATTCATGACCCCATGTTAACGTCTGGCAGAAAGAATAGAGATCATGCCCGCAAAGAGGGGCCAGGATGCAGGGGCGCCCTGATGATTTGATGCGGCTCCCGAGACGCGCTAGCGGGTGAATTGGGATTGAGGGATGGCGTCGAGGGTCAGGGGGCTGAAGTTGTTGGTTTCGTAGAAGAGGTGGGCGAGGGCGGCGGACATGGCGGCGTTGTCGGTGCAGTATTCGAGGGGAGGGAAGAAGACGGGAGTGTTGAAGTTGGAGAGTGCGTTGCGGAGGCCTTGGTTGGCGGAGACGCCGCCGCCGATGAGGATGGATTTGGGTTTGATTTTTTTGGCGGCGCGTTTGAGTTTGGTGGTGAGGACGTCGATGCAGGCGGATTGGAAGCTGGCGGAGATGTTGGAGAGTTGTGTCTGGTCGAGAGGTTTGGTGGGCGGTGTCCACCCTACGGTTCCGGTGGCGCGTTTTTTGGGGACGCCGCGGACGTGGTAGAGGACGGCGGTTTTGAGGCCGGAGAAGGAGAAGTCGAGGGAGTCTTTGCCGAGGAGGGTGCGGGGGAATTTGATGGAGGTGGGGTCGCCGGATTTGGCGAGGTTGTCGATGATGGGGCCGCCGGGGTAGCCGAGGTGCAGGATGGCGGAGACTTTGTCGTAGGCTTCGCCGACGGCGTCGTCGATGGTGGAGCCGATGAGGTGGAGGTCGGTGAAGGAGTCGAGGTGGTAGAGGGCGGTGTGGCCGCCGGAGATGACCAGGCCGAGGGCGGGGAATTGGATTTGCGATTTGCGATTTGCGATTTGCGATTTGGAAGTAGAACCCTCACCCCCGCCCTCTCCCGGTGTACCGGGAGAGGGAGAAAGAGAAATACCAGGAGAGGGAGAGAGCATGA
Organism: Tepidisphaeraceae bacterium; assembly: GCA_041482675.1. GTDB lineage: Bacteria > Planctomycetota > Phycisphaerae > Tepidisphaerales > Tepidisphaeraceae > JBGPEF01. The sequence continues at coordinate 4,785 of JBGPEF010000102.1, forward strand.
CGCTGTAGAGATGGGCGTGGACGTGGTCGACGCCGATGAGGGGTTTGTTGAGGGACCAGGCGAGGGTTTTGGCGGCGGTGACGCCGATGAGGAGGGAGCCGATGAGGCCGGGGCGGTGGGTGACGGAGATGGCGTCGATGTCGTTGAGTGTAAGTTTTGCTTCGGAGAGCGATTCGCGGAGGACGGGGAGGATGTTTTCGATGTGGGCGCGGCTGGCGATTTCGGGAACGACGCCGCGGTATTTGGCGTGGAGATGGGCCTGTGAGGCGACGACGTTGCTGAGAACGGTGCGGCCGTCGGCGACAACGGCGGCGGCGGTTTCGTCGCAGGTGGATTCGAGGCCGAGAATGAGGGGCATGGGGGGAGGATACAGAAGATAGAAGATAGAGGATAGAAGATAGAGGATGGAAGATAGAGTGGCACCCGGCTGAACATCGAGCCTTGAACATTGAACGCTGAAGGTCGAACGAAGAGGCCCCCTCACCCTGGCCCTCTCGCCCGAGTACGGGGGCGAGGGGAGAAGAGAAGAAAAAAGATCGATCCTCGGGGGCGGGGGGACGTAGGAAGGATGGAGCGGCCCCCTGTTTGGACGAGCGGCCTGAGCTTTAACGCGGCTGGGATGGCGGTTTTGTTGAGCAATCGGGAGGTTTGAGCAAGATTTGGTAAGAAAATGGAGATGGGCCGGGGCAGAATTCAGGCCCTGGCGGGTCGCAGAGGGTAGGGCTGGTTGTTGCGGTTGGGGGAGTACACGCACGGTTTTGTATTCTGGTGAGATCAACATGAAGCACCCCAAGAAGCGCCCGCGGATGGCGTCGTCGTCGAAATTGGTTGGCTTTGCGAGCGCGTCGGCGTTTGGGATGGAGAGGCTGGAGGATCGGCAGCTTTTGAGCGCTACGATCGATCTGAGGACGACGAGTGGGGGGAAGAATGTGACGCTGAGCGGTGTGGGACAGGTGATTAACCTGGATGTGTGGGCGGTGGTTCAGGGGGCGGATAATGATGCGACCAACGATGCGTTTCAGTCAGCGCACGGATCGTTTCTAAGCAGCGATGTTGGCGGTGGAGCGGCCGCGGGAACGCTGTCGGCGACGGTGCTCTCTCCGTTTGACGCCACTTCTTCGCAAAACGGGGCGCAAGCGGATCTCGATGGCGACGGCGACCTGGACGTTGGCAGCAACAACGATGCGCAGCCGACTGGGTTTTTCATTGCCCGCGCGGGAGGGTTACAGGGCGGAACGAATCCAGCGCCCGCGCAATTTCGAATCGGTACGGTCAGTTTTACGGTCACCAGCCTGAGGGGGACTGGTACGACCGAGATTAATTATCGCAAGCGCGACTTTAATCTTGGGGTGGAGTGGGCGGAGGAATTTGAGAGCAAGGTTCAGGGCACGGGTGAACTTTTGATCGGCGCGCCGGTGGTCATTTCAGACCCTGCCCCGACGGCCACGGCCAGCGCGACAAATCTCACCAGCGGTGGCGGAGGGACGTATTCCTTTACGGTCCGCTACGATGACAACATTGGCGTGAAATCTTCGACGTTTGATAACAACGATATTCGCGTGACCGGGCCGAATGGGTTTAACAAGCTGGCGAGCAAGGTTTCGGTGAATGCGAGCGGGGATGGGAAATCGCGGACGGTGACGTATCGCATCGCAGCGCCGGGGAATGTGTGGGATAGCACCGATAACGGGTCGTACACGATCGCGCTTGCGGGGAATCAGGTTAGCGATACTTCGAACCATTTCATCGCGGCCAATCCGAGTCTGGGGCATTTCACGGTGAATGTGCCGAAGGCAGTTTTGGCGGGGGATGGGACGCTGATTGTCAACGGGACCGATGGGAATAATACGATCAATCTTTCGCTGGTGAGCGGATCGGTGAAGGCGACGGTGGATGGGGTGAGCAGGAGCTTTGCGGCTGGGTCGGTGAAGCGAATCAACATCAATGGTCTGGCTGGGAATGATGTGATTGCGATTGGCGCGGGGGTGAGGGGTTCCAATGTCGATGCGGGTGTGGGCAATGACACGGTGACCTGGGGGACGGGGAATGACACGCTCGTCGGCGGGGATGGGAATGATCGTCTCAATGGCGGTGATGGGAATGACTGGCTGAAGGGCGGCAATGGCAGCGACCACCTGGCCGGGAATAATGGGGATGACCGGCTGGATGGCGGGAATAACGGGGATGTGCTGCTGGGCGGAGCGGGGATTGATACGGCGGATTATTCGGGGCGGAACGTCGGCGTGGTGGTGCTGCTGGACAACATCAACAACGATGGGCAGGGTGGGGAGCTGGATAATGTGCGCACGGATGTGGAAAACGTGTGGGGTGGGAGCGCGGGGGATCGGATTATTGGGTCGAGCGGGGCGAATTTCTTGAAGGGTAATGGGGGGAATGACTCGCTGTCGGGCGGGGATGGCGCTGACACGCTCGATGGGGGCGGCGGAGCTGATCAGCTTTCGGGGCAGGGTGGGAATGATCGGCTTTTGGCGCGGGATGGGGTGATTGATCAGGTTGATGGCGGGATTGGGACCGATAGCGCGCAGGTGGATAAGGGGGATAAGCGGGTGAGCATTGAGACGGTGCTGGCGTGACGGTTTAAGGGCAAATAATTGGACTTATCCCCTTTTTAATTGGACTTATCCCCTTTAAAAAGGGGATAAGTCCAATTTTCGTTTCGTATTATTGCGTCGGCCGGGTTGTGGGGGCGGTGGCGGGAGGTGGGGAGCCGGGGCTGTTTTGGAGGACTGTCATCAGGACCAAGGTATCGACAGCGCGCTGGAGTTGAATGTCCGCGGGCTGGGTGGCGGGGTTGGTGGCTTTGGTGGTGGGCTTGGTGGAGGAGCGTTTGAATTTTTCCTGGCTGAGGCGTTCTTCGGCGACTTTGCGTTCGGTGGCTTCGTCCATGGGGACGGAGATCTGGGGTTCGACGCCCCAGGTGGTTGCGCCTTTCTTGTGATGGACGAGGCGGCCGCTGGGGAGGTAGTAGTAGGCGACGGTCAGCTTCAATTCGCCGTTGTCGCCTTCGAGGCGGATGACTTCCTGGACGGAACCTTTGCCGTAACTGCGTTCACCGAGGACGGCGGCGCGTTTGTTGTCCATGAGGCTGCCGGCGACGATTTCGGCAGCGCTGGCGGAGTGTTCGTTGACCAGAACGATCATGGGGAACCAGGGGAGGGTGCCGGGGGCCTTGGCCATTTTGATGTCTTCGGGGCGGCTGCGGCCTTTGGTGGAGACGATGACGCCTTCGCTGATGAAAAGATCGACGACTTCGACGGCCTGATCGAGCTGGCCGCCGGGATTCCAGCGGAGATCGAGGATCAGGCCGGCCATTCCCTGCTTGAGGAGGTCGGTCATGGTGTCGCGGATGTTTGTGAAGGTGGTGGGGGTGAACTGGGTGATGCGCACGTAGGCGATTTTGGGATTGTCGCAGACGTACCAGTCCCAACTTCCATCCTGATTGCGCTCATAGCCTTTGATGGTGGGCAGGACGATTTCCTGGCGCTTCATGGAGAGATCGACTTCTTCGCCGGTTTCGTGGCGGACACGGAGGCGGACTTCGGTGTCGACGGGGGTATCGGCGATTTTTTTGACGACGTCGGGACGGCGGAGGCCTTCGATCGACTCGCCGTTGACCTTGAGAATGATGTCGCCGGCGAGGACGCCGGCTTTGAAGGCGGGGCTGCCGTCGATGGGGGTTACGACTTCCATGGCGCCGTTGTCGAGTTGATTGAGCTCGATGCCGATGCCTTTGAAGGTGCCTTCGAGCATGCGGTCGAAATCCTCGATGCGCGCGGGGGGAACATAATTGGTGAAGGGATCGAGCTGGTTGAGCATGCCGTCGATGGCGGCCTGTTCGAGCTTGGATTCGTCGACGGGATCGACGTAATTGGCGGCGACCTGGCGTTGAATATCGACGAGGGTGCGGACGAAGAGGTAGTCGCTGTCGCGTTGGGCGGCCGAGGGGCTGCGGAGGGCGACGACGCCGAGCAGGAGGAAGCTGAGAAGCCAGGCGATGCGTTCACGGTTCATAATGGCTCCAGAAATGATTCAATTTATGGTTGAGAGAAACTGCCTGATCGCTTGATTCACCTGCTCGGGCTGCTCCATGGGGCTGAGGTGGCCAGCGCCTTTGATGATCACCAGCCTGGAGTGAGGGATTTGCTTGTGCATGGATTCGGCCACGGCAGGCGGGGTAATCGCATCGGAGTCGCCGACGATAATCAATGTCGGCACGGCAATCGAGGGGAGGCAATCGCGATAATCGGTTCGATCGCGCATGGCGGCGAGGGCGTGCTCGATGGTCAGGGGGGGACAGGACTCCATGATGGACTTTACCTGTTGCACAAGCCGGGGGCGCTTCTGGTGGCTGTCAGAGGTAATCATTTTAGGCAGCATGGCGGCGGCGATGGCGGGTGATCCGCTGGTGCGCGCTGTCTCGATCATTTTATTTCGGCCGGCCTTGCCGTCGGAGGTATCGGCTTCGGCCTTGGTATCGACGAGGATCAGGGCCTTGAGGTCGGTGGGATATTTTCGCTCGTAGGCGAAGCTCATATAGCCGCCCATCGACAGGCCGGCGAGGGCGCAGGGGAGGGCCTTGATCTGGGAGAGAAAGGCGTGGAGATCATCGGCGAGTGATTCGAGGGTGAAGGGGCGGGTGGATTTGGATTTGCCAAAGCCGGGGAGATCGGGGGCAATGACGCGGGATTTGTCGGAGAGGGCTGAAATCTGCTCTTCCCAAATGCGGTTATCGAGCGGAAATCCATGCACCAGGACCAGGGGCAGGCCGCGGCCGCGCTCGGTGTAGGATATGGTCTGGCCGTTGACATTGACTTCGGGCATGAGGCCTCCGTGGGAAAGGCCAATACCATACCGACTGATGGCCCGCTGGGGAACGCGGGGAAGGGGCAGGGTAATCGCACGTGAGCCCATTCTATCGAATCGACGGGGCAGGAATGCCGGTTCCTGCGAGGGCGTCGATGCCACAGGGCACGGCGGCTGAAGCCGCCCCTACGGGAGAAGGGGGAGAGGAATGTCCGCCGCACCAATTGCGCTGCACATGCGATGCTCTGCGGAAGGGGCTTGCGGGTTGTGGGTTTTGATGTGACCATCATGGCCGGCGAAAACGATATGAGGATGCAAGCTTCACATTGGCTGCTTTTGGGGTGGTTGATGATGGCTGGGAGTGCGGCCGCGCAGGTGGATGATGCGGGGCGGGAGGCGGCGGAGGACAAGCCGCTGAAGATCAAGCTGGCGCAGGCGTGTTTTCTGACGGTGGTCGATGGAAAACTGATTGCGGATTCCAAATTGAAAGGGGCGCGGCTGGTGGATCAGGCCGTGGAAGTGGAGGAAATGGGGGGGAGCTCGATTCTTACGCTCAAACCGGAATTCCTGCGATTTGAAAATACGCGCGCGGTGTCGGACGGGATTGAGACGCTGCGGGTTGAGAATCGCAATGATGTGGTGAAGATCGAGCGGAGCGGGCGGGAGGCGACGGTTTATTATCGGGAATCCTCGGGGGGATTTGGCGCGTTTGGAAATGATGGGGTGCGGATGAGCGTTTACGGGCCGGATGGGACGATGCTGCACAGTCTGACGGCCAATGATTTCCAATCGCTGACGCGGGAGCATCGCGCTGAGGTGTATCAATACCTGGGCCCGATATTGCGGCTGCTGCGAACGGAAGGGGTGATCGGGGCGGATGTGCGCAAGGCGCGGCAGGTGTTGCTTACGCGGCGGCCGGCGAGGGAGGTTGAGCCGCAGGTGCAGAAGCTGGTGGTGCAGCTTGATGCCGACTCGTTCAGGGAGCGGGAGGGAGCGTTGGGGAAGCTGAAAGATCTGGGGCCGGATGCGCTGGCTGTGGTGGAGAAAATAAATCGCAAGCATCTGTCGCCTCAGCAGCAGACCGGGATCGAGGCGTTCATCTCGGATGTGAAGCTGGCCAGCCTCGAGGAGTTGGACCGGCTGAGGAAAGATCCGCAATTTTTGATCGAGTGCCTGTATTGCGAGGATGCGGCGATCCGGGCCGCGGCGGTGGAGCGGCTTAAGGTTCTCAATCGAGGGCCGATTGGAATTGATGCCAAGTCGGATCCGCTGGCGCAGGCGGCGGTGATTGAAGAGTTGCGGAATAAGTTGGTGGCGGCCCCTGCCACCAAACCTTCGGGCGGATGATTCAATACTGTTCGTGCTCGTTGCTGCCGCCGGTGGAGTTGGAGGCGGCGCCCTTGAATGCGGTGTAGAGGCCGAAGACCACCAATCCCCAGTAGACAGTGTAATGCCCGCCGCCGGTGCTGTTGGAGGCGATATTGTAGCCGTACCAGGTTGCGCCAATTCCCAGGCCGGCCATCACCAGGCCGAAGAGAATTTTGCCCATGGAAGTTCTGCTGGAGACGACATAGCGGGCGTATTCCATCTCTTCGTGCGACGGTCCGATCTGGGGCCCGATGGAGCGGGCTTTTTCCACGGATCTTACATCGAGTCCGCGGCGGGTTGCATTTTCGGCGGCGGCATCGGAGTCGGTGGCTTCGATGCTGACGGTGGTTGGTTGCCCGGTGATTTTCCAGATTCCGTTTACGGTGAATCTCATATTGATCCTGAAAAAGGGCCGCCGCAAAACTTGGTGCGGCAGGTAAGTCGCCACGGCAACCATGCAGCGCGACTTGTCCCCGTTGATTCGTCCGGATTTCGGATTCACTTGAGGGGAGCGGTGGACCGAGAGCATCGCCGGGGCACTAATTACGGGACGTATCGATGGAAAATGTTAAACATGGAGGGAAATTCCCGCGCGGGGGTTGGAGGGGCGAGGGGGAATCCCAGGGGGGCGTTTTGGGGGTGTTTATGAGGCTGGGCGGGGGGTCGCAGAAATCCGCATAGCGGAATATGGGCGGCTTATGGGACGGGGTGTTTTGAGGGGGGGATTTTTCGCAAATCAAAGCTCGATCTCGGCCTCGACGATCGCCTCATCGAGGCGGCGCTCGAGCTTGAAGCCAAGGCGCTCGAAGATTCGCTGCATGGGCTGGTTGTCGGGAAGGATGCTGGCCTTCACGCGCTCGAGTTTTTCATCCCGGGCAATTTGCAGGAGCATTTTGACGAACTGGCTCCCCAGCCCCTGTTTCTGCGATGAATCGTGAACGAGCACGGCTATTTCCGCCTCTGGCCGGGCGGGAGTCTTGGAGAGACGGCCGATGCCGAGGATTTGGTGTTCCCGGTTTTTTTCATCGCAATATTCGGCGACGATGGCCAGCTCGCGGTCGTAGTCGTTGAAGCAGACACGAATCAGCCGCTCGTGAGCGACGCGCTGGCCGAGCTGCAAGGCGTGAAAATAGCGGAGACGCACGCTCTCGTCAGAGAGTGTCTGATGAAACTTCACGATAGCCGGTTCATCTTCGGGACGAATCGGCCGGAGGGTCACGGGCGTGCCATCTTTCAAGGTCCAGGGCATCACATACTGGGATGGATAGGGACGAATCACCGGACGGGGGAGTTGGCTGGCGGGGATTTCCCGGCCATGAAGCACAACCCGCGCATCGAGGGCCATCAGCGAGGAGGAGGTTGCCAGCAAGGGGTTGATGTCGATCTCCTTGATGCGCGGCTGCTCGATGACCAACTGGCTGAATCGCACGAGCAATCGTTCGAGCGCGGCCAGATCGACCGGCCTGCGCCCGCGAACGCCTTTGAGGGCTGTGTAGATTTTGGTCTGCTCCATCATTCTTCGGGCCAGTGTGGCGTTCAGCGGCGGGAGCGCTAACGCGCGGTCTTTGTAGACCTCGACAAGCTGCCCGCCGGAACCAAAGAGCAGCACCGGGCCAAACTGGGCATCGATCGATGAGCCAATGATCAGCTCATAGCCATCGGTGAGCTTCACCATGGGCTGAACGGTGACACCCTGAAAATGCTCAGCGCCGGCCTTGGTGCGCACGGAGCGTTCGATTTCGGAGAAGGCAGTGCGGACCTGTTCCTTGTCCTGGAGATGCAGTTTGACGCCGCCGACATCGGTCTTGTGGGTGATGGTTTTGGAATAGAGCTTCAATACGACC
>JBGPEF010000103.1:0-12760 GCA_041482675.1 Tepidisphaeraceae bacterium
AGGCGGCCGGCGCGCTGGTCGATGTGTTGAAGACCGACGACAACGGCCGCATCCGCGAAACGGCGTGCGATGCGCTGGCGGAGATGACGGGGTTGCCGCGCAGCGCGGATGTGCAGGGGTGGTTGCAGTGGTGGGCGCAGAACGAGCCGAAGAACGAGGAGCAGTGGTCGAAGGACCTGCTGAAGTTCAACGCGGCGGCGCGGGCGGAGCTGACCAAGCGGTTGCAGAAGGTCCTGGAGGATGCGGATCGGCGGCTGCGGGACAGCTATCGGGCGGCGGCGAGCGACGCCGACAAGGTGAAGCTGATCAGCGAGTATCTCCAGAAGGATTCGGAAGACATGAGGCTTCTGGGGGTGAAGCTGATCCAAAACGAGACGAGCAACTTTCGCGCCGTGCCTGCGCCGATCTACGAGCAGTTGCGGAAGATGGTGGGCGACAGCGCAAGCAATGTGCGGCTGGAGGTTGCGATCACGCTGGGCAACGCGGGGGTTGGCGCGGTGGATGCGCTGCTGACGCAACTGGCGCAGGAGCGCGAGCCTTCGGTGCGGGAACAACTGGTGCGGGCGCTGGGGCCATCGCATGACCTGAAGGCAATTGAGCCGCTGCTTAATGCGCTCAATGATCCGAATTTTCAGGTGGCCCGGGCGGCGGCGGATTCGCTAAATGATCTGGCAACGGATTTGCGGAATCCGAAGAATGAGGTGGTGGCGGCGCGGGTGGCGGCGGAGCTGAATCGGAAGCTGGCCGCGACGCCGGTTAGTTCGGCAACCGAAACGCTGCGGATCGGGCTGGTGTGGGCGGCGGCATCGCTGGGACATGCCTCGTCGCGTGAGATATTGCAGCGGCTGGCCGGGCCGGGCGAGCAATTGGAGCGGGTGCGGGTTTATGCGCTGCGGGGGCTGGGTGTGATTGGCAATCCGGCGTCGCTGCTCTTCATCACGCCCGCGCTGGAAGATCGCAGCAAGCAGGTGCAGGTGGAGGCGTGCAAGGCGCTGAAGACCTGTGCGGATAACTTTGGAGGGATTGCCAATACACTGATGGCGCGGGTCGGGAAGGAAGAACCGGATCTGGATGTTCGGGCGGCGGCGTGGGATACGTTGTCAGGGCTATTCAAGATAGCCGGTGATGCGGAGCTTCGGTATTGGAACCAGTATTTGATGAAGGACCCCGATTTCTCACGGCGGCTGCGGGTGCAGGAGGAATTGGAACAGCGCTACTCGGCGGATAAGTCCGATGAGAAATTGGCAAGCATCCGCCAGGACATTGGCAGACAATACTTGTTGCTGAATCAGCCGGAGAAGGCGGTGGAGAAGACGCAGCAGGCGCTGGAGTATTATGACAGCCACAATGCACAGGCGAGTGTTACTGATGCGCTGGTTCAGCAGATGATGGAGGCAAGGCTCAGAACCAAGAAATACGCGGAGGCCGTCGATTTCGCACTCGACCGCGTGCAGCGCGATCGCGCCAGCCTCTCGATCCTGTGGCAGAAGACCAAAGACGAACTGATTCGCCTGAAAACCGCCAGCGATCACGTGAGCGCGTTGGAGCTGATCCAGCAATTTCGCAGGCTGCCGCTCCCCGATACGATCTCCGGCCCACTGTCTGCGTGGGAGTCGGAAATCAAGCAGCTTCAGAGCACCGGGGGGCGGGTGTATGTGAGGCAGCAGAAGGCCTATGAGCACGTGGCGCGGTTTCAGTTCCATGTGCTTTGAGTGTCCGGTTCTTTGACGGGGGGGCGGCTGGCGGATAGTCATATCGCCGGTTAGCGTCTTGAGCAGATGTCGCTTTACAAGAAAAACCTCTTGGTGGGGGTCACGGTTCTGGTGGCCCTGGTTCTGCTGGGCTGGATGCTGCTGCGCTTCAGCGATGCGCCGTTCCGGATCTTCGCCAAGGCGCAGATGCCGATCAGCCTGGAAGCGCCAAGCGCCGAGGGGGTGAGCGAGGGGACGAGCATTTATTACCTGGGGGTTAGCATCGGCCGGGTGACCAAGATCGATCGGAGCGAGGACCTGCGGAGCGTGGTGATGCAGGGGCTGATCGATCCGCCGGTGCCGGCGAATGTCGAGGGGCGGATTCGCACGCAGCTCTTTGGCGGCGGGGCGTCGATCAGCCTGATTCTGGTGCCTTACCCAGTTGAGGGGGCGGAGGCGACGACCCGGCCGGCGACATCGCCATTGTCAATCACGCAGAACATCGAGCCGCGGGGGCAATTGAAGGCCAACAGCCGGGTGCGGGCGATCTTTGTCGGTGTGGATATTCTGCCCAAGGAATTCACGGAGCTGAGCTCGGAGCTGCGGCGGACCAGCGAGCAGTTTCGGGAGTCGCAGGTGGTGCCGAAGCTGGCGGGGGCGGTGGATACGTTCAAGTTGAATATTGATAAGGCCGGGAAGCTGATTGATTCGATGAATCAACTGGTGGGGGATGAGAAGGCGCAGAAGAGCATCAACGAGACGATCGAGAACTTCCGCGCGACATCGCAGACGGCGACCAAGATCGCCAAGAATCTGGAGGCGCTGAGCGAGAAGGCGAGTGTGCGGATCGACGAGGTGGCGGGGAACAGCAACAAGCTGCTGATCAGCGCGCAGACGCGGCTGGATGAGATTGCGAGATTGATGGGGGAGCGGCTGGTGCAGATCGCCAAGACGATCGAGCAGTTTGAGGCGATCACGCGGAAGATCAATGAGGGAAGGGGGACGGCGGCAATGCTGCTGAACGATCCAGCACTGTATGAGAATTTGCTGGATGTGTCGAAGGAGATGAAGCTGACGGTTTCGGATCTGAGGCGGCTGGTGGAGCAGTGGGAACAGGAGGGGGTGCCGTTTAAGTTGGGGAAAGGGAAGTGATCGGAGTAGGGCGTGCTTGAGCACACCATCGCTTGAATGACGAATGACTAATGACGAATGACGAAAGAATGTCGAATGACGAATGACGAAGAACGTCGAACATTGAACATCGAACGTCGAAAGAAGAGCCCCCTCACCCTGCCCTCTCCCCCGAGTACGGGGGCGAGGGGAGAAGAAAATGCCAAAGAGCACACTTAATTCTCAGGCGGCGTTTGCGAAGGCGGAGCAGGTGATGCCGGGGGGGGTCAGCTCGCCGGTGCGGGCGTTTAAGGCGGTGGGGGGGACGCCGATTTTCATCAAGGAGGGGGCGGGGTGTCGGGTTACGGATATCGATGGGAATTCGTATGTGGATTATGTGGGGAGTTATGGGCCGCTGATTGCGGGGCATGCGAATGAGCGGGTGGTGGCGGCGCTGTCGAAGCAGATTGGGCGGGGGAGCAGTTTTGGAGCGCCGACGTTGGTGGAGACGCAACTGGCATCGATGGTGGTGGGGGCGGTGCCGTCGGCGGAGATGGTGAGGTTTGTGAACAGCGGGACCGAGGCGTGCATGAGTGCGCTGCGGTTGGCGCGGGCGGCTACGGGGCGGGATCGCATTATTAAATGCATCGGGTGTTATCACGGGCATACGGATTCGCTTTTGGTGCAGGCGGGGAGCGGGGCGCTGACGCTGGGGACGCCGTCGAGTCCGGGGGTTCCGGCATCGGTGGCCTCGACGACGATTTCGGTTCACTTCAACGATCTGGAGGGGACGGAGGCGGCGTTCAAGAAATATGGGAAGGATGTTGCGGCGATCATTGTGGAGCCGGTGCCGGGGAATATGGGGGTGGTGTTGCCGTCGGGGGGATATCTGGAGGGATTGAGGAAGCTGTGTGACGATCATGGGGCGCTGCTGATTTTTGATGAGGTGATGAGCGGATTTCGACTGGCGTGGGGCGGGGCGCAGGCGTTTTATAGCGTGCTGCCGGATCTGACGTGTTTGGGGAAAATCATCGGGGGCGGGCTGCCGGTGGGAGCGTATGCGGGGCCGAAGAAGCTGATGGAGCAGATCAGCCCGAGCGGGAAGGTGTATCAGGCGGGGACGCTCAGCGGGAATCCGCTGGCGATGAGCGCGGGGGTGGCGACGCTGGAGATTTTGCAGGAACCGCAGGTTTATCAGATGCTGGATCGGCGCACGGCGGGATTGGCCGATGGACTGGCCGAGGCGGCGGCGGAGGCGAAGGTGCCGCTGACGATCAATCGGGCGGGGTCGATGATCACGCCGTTTTTTGTGAGGAAGTCGGGGTTGGCGGTGAATGATTTTAATGAGGCGTGCGCGTGTGATGTGGGCGCGTATGGGAGATTTTTTGGGGCGATGCTGGAGAATGGGATTTATCTGCCGCCGTCGCAGTATGAGGCGTGGTTTGTGGGGTTGGCGCATGATGTAGAGGCGATAGAGGAGACGGTGGTGGCGGCGCGGGCGGGGTTTGCGGCGGTGGCGGGCTTGGCGGATTAAACACAGAGCTTAAACACGAAGCTCACGAAGCCACGAAGAGCAACTCGGGGTCGGAGGGTGCGAGGGTGGGGTGGCATTTTGGTTTTTATTTAGAAACTGAAGGCTGGGGGGACAGAGATGGCCGGGGGTGGACGTTGGCGGATTAATGGGTGGCTACTTCGAGGCCTTTGAGACGGTAGCCGGCCTGGGCGAGGCGTTGCTTTTCTTCGTCGGTGGCTTCGACGATTTCGAATTGGGCGAATTGGGCTTCGGAGGGGCCGACAGCGCCGCCGTCGGGGCCGGGGAGGATGAGGACGACCTGGCCGAAGCAACTGCGGGGATGGCGCGTGGAAAGTTCGGCGGGGGATTCAAAGGGTTCGAAGAGGGCTGAATTGGTGCGGATTCGCATGGGGGCTCCAGCAGAGGGAAAAGAACACTGGCAGCAAGCTGCCAGTGGCACAAACTGCCAGCGGCACAGGTGACGACGGAAGAAAAGGTACCGCGCGGGGGGGATGGGGGGAACGGTTGACAATGGGGCGACAGTATTTGCACAGGTTATCCCCAAGGTTTTTGCAACTGGCGGGGGCTTGGGGCGGTGCCTAGAAAGTGTGCAGCAAAGGGGGGTAGGGGTGGGGCTGCGCGGTTTATGAGCGCGCAAGTGGCTGATTTGGGCTATTATTGGGCCTCGCACGTCATTTGTAATTTAGGGGCCTGTGAAGATTGCCGGGGTATTGCCCAAGCTTCAGGCGGAGGCTTGGGCCGCGTGGCTTGACTGTCAGGGCCGAGTGCAATAAAAAATACCTCTTCCGTAGTCCATCGCGCCCCATGCGGGCCGGGCGTCTATAGCAAGCGTTTTTCAAGGAGAAGCTAATGGGTTCGTCGAATGCGCGCCATGATGCGATCAAAACGATCGCCACGGCCAAATATCAACTCAATCGGGTCGATTTCAAGAGCACGCACATCAAGGATCTCTTCGGCGTGAACGTGTTTAATGAAGAGGTGCAGCGGGTGCGGCTTCCCAAGCCGGTGTTCAAGGCACTTCAGAAGACGATTCGCCAGGGGCAGCCTCTGGATGCGACGTCGGCCGATGCGGTGGCCAATGCGATGAAGGATTGGGCGATTGAGCGCGGTGCAACCCACTTCACCCATTGGTTCCAGCCGATGACCGGGCTGACGGCGGAGAAGCATGACAGCTTTTTGGCGCCGACGGGATCGGGGAGCGCGATTGTGGAGTTTTCCGGCAAGGAACTGATCAAGGGTGAGCCGGATGCATCGAGCTTTCCATCGGGCGGGATTCGGGCGACGTTTGAGGCGCGCGGTTATACCGCGTGGGACCCGACCAGCCCGGCTTTTATTCTGGAAAATCCAAATGGGGCGACGCTGGTGATTCCGACGGCGTTTTTGAGCTGGACGGGCGAGGCGCTGGACAAGAAGACGCCGCTGCTGCGGTCGATGGAGGCGCTGTCGACTCAGGCGATGCGCATCCTCAAGCTCTTCGGCAACAGCGAAGCCAGCAAGGTGTTCACCACGGTCGGACCCGAGCAGGAATATTTCCTGATCGACAAACAGTTCTATTATGCTCGTCCCGACCTGATCAACGCCGGCCGGACCCTGTTTGGCGCAAAGCCGCCCAAGGGTCAGGAGATGGAAGACCAGTATTTCGGCTCGATTCCGGAGCGCGTGCTGGCGTGCATGAGTGATGTGGAGGCGGAGCTGTTCAAGCTGGGCGTGCCGGTGAAGACACGGCATAACGAAGTGGCGCCCAGCCAGTACGAGCTGGCGCCAATCTTCGAGAATTCGAATCTGGCGACGGACCATCAGATGCTCATGATGGAGCTCATGGGCAAGATCGCCTCGAAGTATGGCCTGGCGCTGCTGCTTCACGAGAAGCCGTTTGCGGGCATCAACGGGTCGGGTAAGCACAACAACTGGTCGATGGCCACGGATACCGGCGAGAATCTGCTGAATCCCGGCGACAACCCGCATGACAACGCGCAGTTCCTGGTTTTCTGCGTGGGCGTGATCCGCGCGGTCAATAAATATGCCGAGTTGCTGCGGGTTTCGGTGGCTTCGGCGCACAACGATCACCGGCTGGGCGCCAACGAAGCGCCGCCGGCCATCATCTCGATTTTCCTTGGCGATCAGCTCAACGATATCATCGAGCAGATCGAAAAGGGCGGCGCCAAGAGCACCAAGCAGGGCGGATTGTTTGAGACAGGCGTGTCGGGCCTGCCCAAGCTGCCCAAGGATGCGGGCGACCGGAATCGGACTTCGCCGTTTGCGTTTACCGGAAATAAGTTTGAGTTCAGGGCCGTGGGCGGCTCGCAGAACATTGCGGGGCCGAATACGGTGCTGAATACGATCGTGGCCGAGTCGCTGGATGCGATTGCCACGCAACTGGAGAACGCGACCAAGGGCGGCAAGGACCTGAATCGCGCGATCCAGGACCTGCTGCCGGGGATCATCAAGGAGAGCAAGCGGGTCATCTTCAATGGTGACAATTACACGGAAGAGTGGCACAAGGATGCCGAGAAGCGCGGGCTGCCGAACCTGAAGAGCACGATCGATTGCCTGCCGGTGATTACCCGGAAGGACTCGATCGACCTGTTTACGAAGTACAAGGTCTATACGGAGCGCGAGCTGCACAGCCGGCTGCACATTCTCAGCGAGAATTACGTCAAGACCGTCAATATCGAGGCCCAACTGATGCTGATGATGGGCCAGCGGATGATTCTGCCGGCGGCGATTCGCTATCAGAGCGAGGTGGCGCAGGCGGTGAGCGCGACCAAGGGCGCTGGTGGCGACGCAGCGGCTACCGCGGATGTGCTCAAGAGCGTGAGCAGCGGGATCGCCGATTTCCAGCGGGGATCGGCAGCGCTGGAGAAGGCCAGCTCGCATCATGCGGAAGGCGACGCGTTTGCGCATGCGAAATACATGCGTGATAACGTGCTGCCGGCGATGAGCGAGCTGCGAAAGGCCGGCGATAAGCTGGAGACGATCGTGGCGGATGATCTTTGGCCGCTGCCGACGTATCGGGAGATGTTGTTTATCAGGTAAGTTTGAGAAAGGTGGGCAGTGCCCACCGTACACCGATGAAGAAGAACCCCGGGCCGAAAAGGTCCGGGGTTCTTGTTTATCAGGTGCGGCCGATGCGTCCTGCATCGGCGCGACGTGGAAACTATCCGGGTTAGAGGTGCGCGAACTCCAGGAAGGCGAGCCGTTGGTCCACGAGGACCGAATCGTCGCCGACAGCACCATGCTCGAGCGTGTTGAATCCCTGGCCGCCGTCCAGGTTGTCATCACCCAATCCGCCATCGAGGAGGTCGTCGCCGCCGCCGCCGGAGAGGCTGTCAAGGCCTTCGCCGCCGAAGATTAGATCATGGCCGTAGCCACCCGAGAGGGTGTCATCGCCCAGGCCGCCGTCAAGAAAGTCATTGCCGTCCTGGCCCCAGATCTGGTCGTCGCCTTCGCCGCCGAAAGCCGCATCATTGCCGTAGCCACCTGCAATCGCGTCGTCGCCCAGTCCACCCATGAGGATGTTGTTGCCGAATCGATCATCGACGTGATCGTTGCCTTCGCCGCCAAAGAGCCGGTCGTTGCCGTGATCGCCCATCATGTCGTCGGCGCCAGCCTGACCGAAGAGGAAGTCATCGCCGTCCATGCCCTTGAGCACATCGTCGCCATCGCCGCCGAAGAGCAGGTCGTTGTTTTCGGTGCCCTTCAGGGAGTCGTCGCCCGCACCGCCCTTGATGAAAGCGCCGATCGGGAACTGGGTGCTGACGGAGAGATAGTGGTTGCCGGCCAGGCCGTGGAGCTCGACGCGTTTGACATCGGCGCGCATGAAGAAGCTCACAGTGCCATTGATGTCGACTGTGATGCCGTTGATGTTGGTCACAAGGATCTGGTCATCGCCAGCGGTTCCGACGACCTTGAGGACGCCGCTCACCAGCGTGGCGGCCAGGAGACGGCGATTCTCGAGCTGCTCGCAGCACGGGTCGGTGTTGGCTCTCGACGGAATGGTTGTGAACATGGTCGCTCCAAGTAGTGAGAACCCCGGGCCAGAAGACCCGGGGTTCTCGTTTATCAAGTGCGGCCGGTTCGCGTCCGTGCGGTGGCCGCCATAGAAGCCGCCTGTGTAGGTCCGGCTCTGTCGGACAGATTGAAGCCGGCAGGGTCGGACCTACGAGTTCCGATTTAGAAGATGTCGTCGACGGTTTTGTCGATCAGCTCGACGAGCTTGTCCCAGACGAATTGATCGCTGCCGAGGCCGCCGATGAGGCTGTCGATGGCTGCGCCGCCGTCGACAATGTCGTTGCCGAGGCCGCCGTCGAGGAGGTCGGCGTCGAGTTCGCCCATGAGGTGGTCGATGCCGTCGTTGCCGAAGAGGCTGTCGAGGCCAGCGCCGCCCTTGAGGAGGTCGTCGCCGAAGCTGCCCTTGAGAATGTCGTTGCCGGCGCCGCCTTCGAGGAGGTCGTTGGCGAGGCCGCCCAGGAGGAGGTCGTTGCCAGAGTAGCCGAGTAATTTATCGAGGCCATCCTCGCCATTGAGAATATCGTTGCCGGCCATGCCGCGCAGCTCGTCATCGCCGAGGCCGCCGAGGAGGTCGTCGATGCGATTGCCGCCGATGAGCAGGTCGTTGCCGTCGCCGCCCTTCATGACGACGCCGAAGGGGACGACGCCGAAGAGGTTGTCGACTTTCATGAGGTCCGCGCCGCTGTTGCCGTAGAGGACGATGCGATTGACGGCGGAGACGGAGAAGGTGCTGACGACGCCATTGACGTCCACAGACAGATGGCTGGCATCGCCATTGACGAGGGAGACGACGACGCTGTCGGCATCGACGGAACCCTTGACGGTCAGCACGCCGCTGACCAGCGAGGCCGAAAGGAGGCGGCGAGCTTCGAGTTGTTCGCACAACCCGCTGTTGGTCTCCGTTTGCATGCGTGTGAACATGGATGCTCCAGTTAAATTGCGTTGTCTCCTGCGACTGTCACCAAGGTGGGATATGCAATACATGGAAGCCGGCGTCAAAAGACAGAAAGGCTGGTGGGGGCTGGGGATATAAAAAAGAAACCCGGACCATGGCGGTCCGGGTTTATTGTGGCTGATAAAAGCGCTGCTTTTAAGCGAGCGTGTTGGAGCCGTTGTCGGTGGAGGCCAGGTCCTTCACTTCGGAAGGATCGTCAGCGCCGACGAAGTCGTCGTTGCCCAATTGGCCATAGAGCGAGTCGGTGCCTGCTCCACCATCCAGGTCGTCATCATCCGTGCCGCCGACGAGGAAGTCATTGCCGTCGTCGCCGAGCAGGCTGTCGTTGCCTTCGTTGCCCCAGAGCTGGTCATTGTCGTTGCCGCCGGAGAGGCGATCATTATCCGCGCCGCCTCTGAGGTAGTCGTTGCCTCCGTTGCCGGAGATAATGTCATTGCCGGCGCCGCCGAAGAGGTAGTCATCGCCGATGCCGCCGGTGAGGACGTCATTGGCTTCGTCGCCGATCAGGCTGTCGTTGCCGCGTCCGCCGGTCAGCTCATCATTGGCGTCGCCGCCATAGAGTGTGTCATCGAAGTTGCCGCCAAAGAGCGTGTCTTTGTCGCCGCCGCCCTTGACCCAGACGGCGAAGGGAACAATGCCGTTGGCATTGCTGACTTGTACGAGGTCGTCGCCGAGCCGGCTGCTGATGACGATGGACTGCACGGCCGACACGGCGAAATTCTGGACGACGCCGTTCATATCGACGCTGAGCTGGCTGGCGGTTCCTGCTTTCAGCGAGACGGTGATTTGGTCGGCGTTCATCGAGCCGATGACGGTGAGAACGCCGCTCACCAGCTCTACCGACGAGAGGTGCCGACGCTGCTCAAGCTGCTCGATCTCCGGACTAGAATTATTCAGCGACTGCGAACGTGTGAACATGGTTACTCCAGTAAAACTGCGCAAGATGTAGCGACACCCACCACGGGGAGATATCGGATACATGGCGGTGCATGTCCATTCGTGATTCACGCCGGGACATGAGCTGCGGAAGGCGTGGTGGGAGCAGCGAGGCGGATTTTATCGACACATCCGCCGCGGCCGGCACACGGATGCGGAAATTATCGTTTAATGGCGGGTTTCAGCCGGTCCACCGCTACTTGCGCGTAAATCGCCCTCACCGAGTTTTCTCTTGAATAACTCCAGCACCAGCGTGTGACACAATTGGGCGAGAGCGGGATCGTAGCGGTGGCCCTCATCGCGCATGAAGGCGTGCTGGCCGTTGAACTCGTGCCAGGTGAAATGGAGATTCGAGTCGGCCATGGCGTCATAAATAATTCGGCGGCCTTCGCGGGGGACGTGGGGGTCCTGGCGGCCGAAGATCATGAGCATTTCGCCTTTGATTTCGGGGATGCGGTCGAGGGTGTTGTCCTTCATGCCTTTGCCGAGGGATCGTTTGTGGATGTCGGTTGCGTAGAAGCAGGCGGTGGCGAGGACGTTGGGGTTCATGGCGGCGCGGAAGGCGAGGTGGCCGCCGATGCAGATGCCGATTGCGCCGAGTTTGGCGGTGCAATCGGGGCGGGACTGTAAATGCGTGAGGACAGCACGGGCGTCGGCGTCGTAGCTGGAGATATCTTTGGCGATTTTGTCGGCGTTGCCTTTGTCAGCGCCGGCCTGGTCGTAGGGGATGACGACGCCGGCGGGTTCGAGCTCGTGGAAGATTTCGGGGGCGGCGACGATGAAGCCGTGGCCGGCGAGGTAGGCGGCGGTGCGGCGGATGGGGCCGGTGACCTGGAAGATTTCGGAGAAGAGAAGGAGGCCGGGATATTTGGCTTCGGCGGCGGGGCGGAAGATGTAGGTGCGCATGGGGCCGAAAGGGGTGGTTAATTCGACGGTTTCTTCTTTGATGGTCATGGTTTCTCGCCCGCAATCTCACTGTGAATTAGAATCCGGGGCATGCGAGACTTTACATGGTCCCATGGGCAGAACAAAGCAGCGCGGCGGGCGTTTGATCTGGCCTCGGAGCGAGATACTCAGGCGATTCGGCGCGAGGTGGAGGGGATGTTGCGGAATTCAAAGGATCCGCGCGTCGTGTGGCAGATTGAGGATTATCTGTACGAGCGGCGGCGGGAGCACGATCGCATTTTTGACTATCGGTACTCGGTGCTGATTTTCGTGTTCGCGGGGCTGGTGCGGGAGTCGCTGCTGAGCGAGGAGGATCTGGAGGGAATTGGGGAGGAGAAGGTGGAGGCGATAAGGACGATTCTGTCGATTCGATAACTAAGTAACTATCTCAAAAGCCCGTTTTCAGGGTCGCGAACGGCCCGTTTTGGGCCTTTTGAGATAGCCTCTAAGTGCCTGCGGGGCGCTGGGGAGTGATGCCGGATTTCGCGGGAATTGGAAGTTCGGGATAGAAGATACGCATCGATGAGTACATCGCTGCGTGGCGGACAGGAATGTCCGCCCCACCGACCCCTCACCCTGCCCTCTCCCTGAGTACAGGGGCGAGGGGAAAGAGCACGGGTAATCGGCCTGTAGGCGCATATAATTGGGCGTCATGCGAGCAAGCGTGGATGAGAAATTCGCTGCCGCACCGCCGCCTTCTTTGGCCGAGCTGGGGGTCGATCTGCTGCATATCAATCACTTTCAGCGCGTGCTCGCGGTGATTACGCCGTTCGCGCTCGTGGCGATTTACATTACGTTTGCGCATTTTCGTCTTTGGCCGCTGGCGGTGGTGACGTTGATGTATCTGAGTTTTGTGACGTATGGATCGATTTCGCACGATCTGGTGCATCGGACGCTGGGACTGTCGCATCGGTGGAGTGTTTTTTTTCTCAGCGTCATCGAGCTGATGGCGTTTCGCTCGGGACACGCTTATCGGCTGGCTCATCTGCATCATCATGCGCGGTTTCCGCATGACGATGATATTGAAGGGGCGGCTGCGAAGATGTCGCTGGGGCGAACGTTGGCGGAAGGGGTGATTTTTCAGCCGCGGATCATGCTTTGGGCGGCGAAAAGACATCGTCGAGAGCATCCGGTTGTCGTTGCTGAAATTATCCTGGTGCTGGCGCTGCTGGGTTTTTGTTTTGCGACGCTTCGCCTGACGCCGATTTTCGCGGTTTATGCGGTGTTGATGATCATGGGGAGTTGGATCATTCCGCTGATAACGTCGTATCTGCCACACAATCCGGCCGGACAGACGGTGCTATCGCAGACGCGGCTGTTTCGGGGGCGAGTTGCTTCATTGATCGCGATGGAGCACTTGTATCATCTCGAACATCATCTGTATCCGGCGGTGCCGCATCATAATTGGGCGAAATTGGCGCGGCGGCTGGACCCGTATTTCAAGGCGGCAGGGGTGGAGGCGGTGGTGCTGGGGTTTTGATAATTCCACGTGAATTTGGCGGGTGGAACTGCGCCCGCAAACTTGTGTATGATTCGTTGTTATGCCACTGGCCGCGCCCAAGGAAAGGAAGAACAAGC
>JBGPEF010000104.1:0-12738 GCA_041482675.1 Tepidisphaeraceae bacterium
ATCACCACCTTCACCAACACCGCCGGCGGCCGGGAAAAGGTTGGCTTCGCCTCACCCTATCCTGGCAAGATTCTCCCCATGGACCTGAAAAAGCTGGGCGGAGAACTGATCTGCCAGAAAGATTCATTCCTCTGCGCCGCCCGCGGCGTGCAGATTGGCATCGCCTTTCAGAAAAAACTCGGCGTTGGCCTCTTCGGCGGCGAAGGATTCATCATGCAGCGCCTGACCGGCGACGGCCTGGCCCTCGTACACGCCGGCGGAACGATGATGAAAAGAACTCTACAGCCCGGCGAGATGCTAAAGGTGGACACAGGATGCATCGTCGCCCTCACGCCGAGCATCACCTACGACATTCAGTTCGTCGGCGGTATCAAAAACACCCTCTTCGGCGGCGAAGGACTTTTCTTCGCCACCGTCAGCGGCCCCGGCGAAGTCTGGCTCCAATCCCTCCCCTTCTCGCGCATGGCCGGCAGGATCCTGGCCGCCAGCCGCGGAGGAAAAGAAGAGGGATCCATCCTCGGAAAGGTGGGCGGCCTGATCAGCGGAGACTAACCGTGAAACGTGTCTTCACGTCTTCAGTAGGGTGCGGCTCGCCGCACCGCTCCCTCTATTTCGCCTCTATCTTAATCGTATGCTTCACCGGCACGACCGCCCCCCGGGCCGCGTTGGCCAGCGATTGCCGCTTCTTGTCAAACCCCACAATGATCTTCCCAATCGCTTCCCCCTCATCGGGCGCTGCCTCCCACATCCCATGAATAGTCATCTTGACCAGCGGCGTCTCATAGTTCTGCTGCGCCTCAATGAGCTTGTGAACCTTGTTAAACTGCTCGCTGAACGGATTATCCAGAAACTCCGCCGCCAGATTGATCCCCTTCTCAAGCTGATCGCGGGAAAAAGTCTTGCTGCTCTTCCCCCAGGTGACCTTGAGCTGCTCATCCTTCGCGCCTTTGACGATCAGCGTCAGCCGATTGAGATCCTGGTTGAATGGGACAAAATCAATCGCGCTACGCGTCGTCTGCCCGGCCACATCGCCCGAGAAACAGAACGGATAGCGCGAGCTTTCCACTTCCACCGCCCCATCCGACACGCCGCTCACCTTATGCCCCCCGCCACCCTCGGCCTTCCCGCCGGCCAGATCAACCGTGATCGTCCCAAGATCGCCATCACACCCCAGACCTTTCAAGAACGCATACGCCATCGTTAGGTGCCCGTTGGGTCCCGGGTGAACGCCATCCCCACCGGCCCACGCGTATGTCTTCCCGTGCGCCTCCTTGGCCTTCAGCATCGTGTCATACATCGCGTCATAAACATTGGCGAAGCCCACACCTTCCTCATCGGCCACGCTGCGCGCGATGTCGCGCAGGGCGGCCAGGGTTTTGTTGTACATGACGGCCAGCTCGGGATTCTTGCGGAAGGTGTCGGCATCCACGCATCCCGGTGATCCGACAACGATGAACCGCGCCCCCATCGCCTTCAACTTCTCCACCACATCCTTCTGCGCATCATGATATTTTTTCGCCCGGTCCGCTGTCATCGGCGCATACCCGCCATCATTCATGCCAAAACACGTGGTGGCCACGCTGGGCTTAAACCACCCGGCGTCATGATTCATTCGCGCTGCAAAGCCCCACGAAGTTTCCCCGCCCCATCCAAACTGGCAGGTCTTCAGGTCCGCCACCGGCTGGCACATCAGAAGATAGTCTTCCATGAAAACCGAGTAGAGTTTCTGCTCGGTGATCGAGTCCCCGATGATCGCGATCGAGTCGCCGGGTTTGAGAGACTCGGCAGCGCGACCGATCGACACCACAACCAGAATCGCCAGAAAAGCGGCCCAGAGCCTGCGAAGCATGAATGTCCTCCTAAAAAGTGTGAGAGGACATGGTATCGAAGCAGCGCTGTATGTACAGGCTCAGGCCGCCAGGGTAATCGCGTGTGGCCCTCTTACTCCCTCTCCCGGTACTCCGGGAGAGGGTTGGGGTGAGGGTTTTCTTCGACGACGAATGCTGCTGTTCTCCGGTCATCGGCGCGAAAAGGCCACATGCGATTGCCCTGCTCAGGCCGCCGCACTGGGGCGAATTTCGGCCTTGGCCGGGGTCATGGGCTGCGGCGACGACCGGCAGAGCTTGAGCAGGTCGTCGGTCAGGCGCCTGATCTGCTCGACGTCACCCGATCCCGTGGCAGCGCGTTGCACTTCATTAGCGCACTCGGCCACCTGAAGCAGGCCATCTTCAGCCGCAGCGCTGGCCACACGGCGGGCCAGCTCGGTGAGCATCGAGAGATTGCGTGCTTCGACAGCGCAGGCCAGGCGCTCCACGTCCAGGCGGATCATCAGCGCGGTCCGCGGCGTCGCGGAAGCACTGCGATGCCGGTGGCTGGCTTCGCGGGCCAGCACGGCCTCGATGAATCGCTCCACAAGCTGTGGATCAAATTGGGTGCCCGCGCAGCGGCGCAGCTCGGCGAACGCATCCTCGCGCGAGCGCCCCTTGCGATAGACGCGGTCGGAGGTCATCGCGTCATAAGCATCCGCGATGCTCAGGATGCGGGCGGCCACGGGAATCTTCTCTCCCTGCGGCAGGTTGGCAACGTGGGGGCTCCCGCCAAACCAGGCGTGATGCATGCGAACCAGATTGGTCAGCTCGGGAGAGGCGAAGGCGGCCGCGATGATCTCTTCACCCATCTGGTCGTGGCCGCGCATGATCTTCCATTCCTCCGGCGTGAGCGGGCCGGGTTTGAGCAGAATGGTATCCGGCACGCCCAGCTTGCCGATGTCGTGCAGCAGCGCAGCGACTTCGAGTACAAACAGATCCGCGATCGGAATCAGGTTTGCCGAAGCAGCCACGCACAAATCAGCCACGCGCTGGCTGTGCGCTGCGGTGCCTTTGTCGCGGTAGGCCAGGGCCGACATCAGCGCGCTGACGGCGGAAAAGAGGATCGGCGCCTTGGCCTGCGCATCGGCCGCGGCGATGGCCTCCACCTGATTGGGGCGGTCGGCGATTTCTCCTTCATTGCGGACCTGATCCCAGCTGGCCACGCGGTTGCGGCCGCCGCGCTTGGCCCCATAGAGCGACTTGTCGGCCTGGTCCAGCAATTCGAGCGGCGTGTGCGCGCCCAGCGTGATCGATGACACGCCCACGCTGACCGTCACCGCAATCGACCCGCACGGGCTGGTCTCGATCGCGTGGCGATAACGCTCGCCGGCCAGTTTGGCGGCGTCCAGGTTGGTCTGTGGCAGCACGACGCAAAATTCCTCGCCGCCATAGCGGCAAATCAAGTCGCAGTCGCGCACCATCGAGCGCAACCGCTCCGCCACGTGCTGGAGGACCTGGTCGCCCACGCTGTGCCCATAGCGGTCGTTGATGCGCTTAAAATGATCCACGTCCACCATGACGCAGGAGAGAACTTCGTTATACCGCTCCGCGCGGCTCCAATGCGTCTGAAATTCCGAATAAAACGAACGCCGGTTGCGGCATCCCGTGAGCGGATCGGTGGTCGCCAGCGCCTGAAGCTCGCGATTCTGGCGGTCGATCTCATCGCGCGACTGCTTGAGCATGTCGAGCATGTTGCGAAGCTGAGTATTTTTCGCCTCGATGACAGTGACATCGTCAAAGGTGACCAGCGCGCCTCGCGTATTGCCATCACCACCCGTGATCGGGGCGCAGTTGACGGTAACCGTTCGCTTCCCCCCGTCGGTGCCCGGAAGGCTCAGCGCTGTTCCACGCTGCACCGTATTGGCGGTAATCGCCGCCATCCACGGAAACGATGAAGGCGCGGAGTCGGATTCGGGCGTGGACCACGGCAGTTTCGACACGGTGGTTCCCTGCAAACCCGCCGCCGGCCTCCCAATGAGCGACCCAAACGACTCATTCGCCAGCACGATGCGCTCCTGCTTGTCCAGCACGAGCACACCCTCGGCCAGCGTGTCCAGCATCGCCTTGACCCGCCCGGGAATGACCGAAGACGGATCGAGATACTGAAGCGTCTTGCGGAGATAGAAGAGATACACCAGATAGCCCGCGGTGGCGATGAAGGCGATCAGCTTGAAGACCGGATGATGGAGGAATCCCCAGAAGCCCGACGCGGCCAGTGGTTTGAAGGAAATCTGCAGGTTGCCCCAGCGTTCTTTGCCTTCAAAGAGGGGAACCTGCACCTGCGTGGAGGTGGATTTTTCGCCACTGAGTTCCTTCCAGTGTTTTTCATGGTTGCCGGTCTGCACGACGATCGAGCCGTCGGCTTTCCGAAGCGCCAGCGAGAGCACCTCGGGATTACGGGACATGATTGCCACCGCGGCTTCGCGCACTGTCTCCACGTCCCCCTGCCGCCCTGCCAGCGAGCAATAAATGGCCAGGGACTCACAGAGCTTCTTTCGCCCATCCAACGCCTCCTGGAAGGCATTGGGCAGAAGCCCCAATGTCTGTGCACCGAGCAGCACCGTGATCGTGAGGCACACGATCGCGATGCTGATACGAGTGGCCGCAGAGATTCGATTCATGGCAATCTCGCCCTTTCAGTTTCCAGCAAATCTTCCCTAGGACTCCAGGAGAGAACGCAGTCTCTCCTCGTCTTTTTCCTGATCCTGTTCATCCTTATCAGGCTTCGCGCCACGCTTGCGCTTTGGTTTCTTGTCTTCGCGGGATTCGAGAATCGGCAGCGGGTCCAGCCAGCGCCAAACCGGCAGTGTCGCCAGCATGCTGGCCAGCAGCGATCCGCCGCGCACGGCCCACAATACGTATCCGGCCGAAAGCAGTGCCGTCATGCCCGTCGCCGTGCCAATGACAATGACGCTGCGGGTCTTTTCGGTGTCTAGTTGTTGGGCCAGCGAGTCCAGCCCATTGCTCAGTTGCGCAAGCTCGACGCTCAGCACCGGCATGGGCGCATTGGGAACCGCCGGATCAATCTGCGGCGGCTCAATCGCCGGCACAACGATTTCCGGCCCAGCCTGCACCGGCGGCACCACCGGCGTCGGCAAAACCGCCACAATCTCCGGCGTCGGCGGCTGCGTCGGCGGAACCGGCGGTGACACCACCGGCACCGGAGTCGGCGCAGGCGGATCTTCCGATGTCCCGCCTCCACCCGAACCCGGCGGTTTGGAATCCTTTGGCGGCCGCTTATCCGGCGGCGGAAGCCCCGGCGGCGCCGGCGGCGGCTGATCCACAATCGGTGGCGGCGTCGGCGGTGGCGGAGGAGGCGGCGGAGGAGGAGGTGGTGGCGGCGGCGGCGGCTGAAGCTGAATGTTCACGTTTCCACTGGCCGACATCGCCCCCCCAGACCCCGTATTGGCCTGGTCGTTGGCGGTGACGTGAATGCTGGCACTGCCGCCATTGACGGTGAGGCTCACGCCGTTAAGAGCGGCATTCACCGCGCCCTGTGTACCGCTGAAAGTCATCGTGGAATCGTTGGTGCCATCACCAGCGGTGAAGGTAAGCCCGGTGAGTGACGCCAGCGTCAAAATCCCGCCCGTGGCGCTGAGGACGACTTCGATCGAGCTGCCATTCGCATCAACGTCGCTAATGGTGATCGCATTGCCATTGCCCGCCGAGAAAACCAGCGGACTACTGGCGGAATTTTGAGCGCTGGGGAACGAAATGGTCGGGGCATCGTTGACGGCGGCCACCTGGAGCGAGCGCTGCCCCGTCCCGGTCTGGTTGAGCGTATTGGTGACGCTGTAGCTGATTGTCCGCCCGGCCGTGTTGGGGTTGTCGCTGGTGTTGACGTAGGTAATCGAGCGAAGTGTCGCTTGATAAGCGGCCACGGATGCCGAGCCGGTGAGGGTGAGCGTGCCCGCAACAACATCCCACGAGCCGGTAATCCCCGCGGAGGCGGTAAAGTTCAGAACATCCTGCCCGCGGCGATACCCGGTGATCGAGACCACAACGCGCTGGATCGCGATGGTGCTGGAGAGGCTCAGGCCGTTGTCGATGGCCAGCGGAGCGGCGTTTTCGGTGTAGGTGACCGAGCCGGGCGTATTGGAAATGACCGGCGCGGGATTGTCGTCGTCGTTGTTGGTGACGCTGACAGTAGCGCCGGTCAGCCCATCATAATTGGCGTCCGTGCTATTCGCAGGATCGAAGTTGACTGTATACGCGATGTTCCCATCCACGGCCGCATCGTTGACGCCGGTGATGATCACGCTCTGGGTGACGTTCCAGTTGGCGGAGGTGAAGGTGAGTGTGTTCGTCGAGAGGCTCCCTTCTGTGCCGTCCGAGCTTAAAAAGGTCAAAACCACGTCCGCCGTGGGTTGGCTATTGAGGCGGACCGTGAAGCTGGCCGTCCCCCCCGCTTCAGTGGTCACCAGCCCGCTCGTGGGCGAGACGATGATTCCCACCGAATCGTTGTCGTTGTTGGTGAGCGAGACATCGGCCACAGCGCGATTGTTATAGCCGCCGTCAGCACTGCTGGCCGCCGAGGTAATGATGCTGTAACCGATATTCCCATCGACCGAAAAATCGTTGACGCCCGTAACGGTAATGCTCTGCGCCACGTTCCAGTTGCCGCTGGTGAACGTGATGCTCCCGACGGAGAGCGTGCCCTCGGTGAGATCCGCGCTGGAGAGATTGATCGTGACATCCGCCGTCGGCTGGCTGGTGAGCACGATGGTGAAATTGGCCGTACCCCCCGCTTCGGTGGTGACCAGCCCGCCGGTGGGGCTCACGCTGATGCCCGCCGAATCATCGTCGGTATTGGTCAGGGAAACGTCGGAGGGATTGATGCTGTTGTAGGTTGAGTCAGCGCTGGCGGCGGTGGTGATGATGGAATAGGCGATGTTGCCATCATCGACGGCATCATCCAGGCCGGTGACGGTCACGGTTCGAGCCACGTTCCAGTTGGCGGCGGTGAAAGTCAGCGTGCTGGCCGAGAGCGACCCCTCGCTGGTATCCGAGTTGGCCAGATTGACGATCACATCAGCCAGCGGCTGGCTCGTCAGCACCACGTCAAAACTGACCGCTCCCCCGGCCTCGGTCGTGGTGCCGCTGCTGGGACTGACGCTGATCCCGGCGCTGTCGTTGTCAATATTAGTGAGCGCCACATCATCCACCGCGCGCCCGTTGTATGCAGAATCAGCGCTGATGGCGGCCGAGGTGATGATGCTGTAGGCGATGTCGCCATCATCGACAAAATCATCCACGCCGGTGACGGTGACGAACTGCGGCGTATTCCAGTTGGAGGAATTGAACACCACCGACGCGATCGAAAGGCTGCCTTCGGTGCTATCCGAGCTGTTGAGATTGATGGTCACGCCCGCCGTGGGCTGGCTCATCAGGACGATGCTGAAGCTCGGCGACCAACCCGTTTCCGTGCTGTTCGACGAGATGCCCGAGACCAGAATGCCGCTCTCCACAAAACGCTGCGCGAACACGCCGGCCGTATCCCCAGGGCCATTGCCATCCCAGGCAATGATAAATGGGCCAGAAGGCTGTATCGCGATCGCCGGGCGATCCTGATCGTTCAGCGTGGTGGTGTTGACCAGCGCGCCTCCGATGGCGACGCCATTCTGATCATAGTCGCGATAGTAGATGCCGCGGCCGCTGCCATCCTGAAGCGTGCTGGCGTAGGTGATGACAAAGCCGCCCGCGCTGTCGATGGCCACGGCCGGATCGTCCTGACTGTTGGTGGTCACCGTGTTGACCAGAAATTCACTGCCCAGGGCATTGCCCGCGCTGTCGTAGCGGCGGCCGTAGACGCCCCACAAATCGCCATCCTGCCCCAGCGTCGCCCACGAGACCACAAACGCGCCGGTACCGTTCATGGCGACGGTCGTGCCCGACCAGTCGCTGCTGGCGGCAGCATTGCTGTCGATCCGGAAATCGGCGCCAATCGCATTTCCGGCCGCATCGAAACGCCCCGCGAAGATTCCATTCCCCTCCCCGTTCGCCACCTGGAATCTCCTCCAGGCGATGACGAAGTTGCCGTTGGCATCCATCGCCGCCGACGGTTGATCGTGCTCTTCCGCCGCATCGCCGTTTACGCGGAATTCAGCCCCCACGCGCACGCCGCTCGAGTTGTAGAGCTGGGCATAGATCCCTTCGCTCCCCCCATCCTGGGCCCAGGCCACGACAAAATTGCCCGCGGAGTCCATGGCGATGGTGGGAGTATCCTGATTGTTCGCCGTTGTGGTGTTGACGCGAAATTCCCCCCCCAGCCTCGCCCCCGCTGCGTCGAAGCGCTGCCCGTAAATTCCCCGCCCGCTCCCATCCTGGTCCTGGCTCATCCAAACGACGACGAAGTTGCCCGCCGCATCCATCGCCACCGCCGGCACATCCTGATTGTTGGCTGTGGTGCTGTTGATCAGCACATCACTGCCATCCAGCGCCACACCCGCCGAGTTGTACCGCCGGAAATACACGCCATAGCTGCTGGTGGAGGTCTGGAATTCCGCGAAGGCCACGACATAATTCCCACCCGCACTGGTTGCCACCGCGACGTTGGTCTCAGAATCGTTGGTATAGCTGTTGACCCGAAATTCCGAGCCCTGGGCCATGGCCAGATCGCCATCCCACCGAATCAATTTGCCGGCCGCGAAAGTGGATCTGAAATCCGACGCCCTCGCGCCGCGCGACGAAGCCTCCAGCACCCAGTCGCCCCCCCGCCCCGTCAGATCCGTCGATGCAAAAACCGCCGCCCCCGTGATCTTCGAAATCCGATTGATCAACCCCTGCCCATTCCCGCCCCGATCGGCCAGATTGCACCCGTAAAGATTGATCTCCGCATCATCGCTCAGCACCTCCCCCAGCCGCTCCCACGCCGAGGAATTCTCCTTCAGCGTCCCCTTGGAAATCCAATCATTCCCCAGCGCAAACCTCCCCGCCGACGCGTGCGACAGCAGCGAGATCGACCGAATCTTCGCATCGTTGGCCTCCGCCCACGCGCTGACTTTCGCCAGCACTTCGTCGCTGCTCTCGTGCCGCCCGTCATACACGATGACATGCCCCCCCGGCAGCATCGCGCTCGCCAGCAGATCATCATTCGCCAGCGTGCTGTCGATCAGCGCCACATCCCACCCCACCGACATCACCCGCCGATGCTCCAGCGGCTCCAGCACAAACGACGCCCGCCCCCGCCGCGCACCCTGCGCGCGGCCCGCCCCAGTGCGGTTTTCTATGGCGGTATTGTTGCGATTCTTCTGCACAACGGTTCCGATAATGCGCAACCAGATGCGCGTGCGCGGCCTGCGCGAAAGCTTGCCGCTCACATCGAATATCGGGGGGGCATACCCGCCGCTTAACCGCGTCGGCAGCGGGATTTAATTCACTTTCTGCTACTCTGACCTGCCCGCACGGAAGAATTTACCCACACCTCCCCAATCACAAGTTTCCGCAACCAAAAACCCCGCCCCAGAAATGCCCCCCGCCAACCCCGACCCAACCCCCAACCGCCCCTTCACCGCCAATCCTATCCCACCCCCCGTTATCAGACCCGCACCCCACCCCACCTCACCCCCCGCCAGCATCGCCCGGCCCATCCCCCAAAACCCCGTCCCCATCCACGACCTCCCCGCCACTTTCCTCCACCTCTTCGGCCTCGACCATCTAAAACTAACCCACCGCTTCCAAGGCCGCGAGTACCGCCTGACCGACGTCGCGGGGAATGTCATTCCTGCCTTAATCGCGCGAAGTTAGTCAGTTGCAGGGTGTCAACCCTCTTCCATTTTGTTGCTATGAACGCCGGTTTGTACATAATACCGACGGAGGCTCTCCAGCCGTTTACGCGGGCAGTCCATTTGAAATCGCAGCATAAATCGCGGGCAAGCGGTGAGCGCATCGGGACCAGACCACCCGAAGCGGCGGTCTTCGTCCGCCCCGGCTCTCGTCCTCCGCGGCCTCACACGCACGCAATGAAGAGAGGGTGAACCATGAAACATCGTCGCATCATCGCCCTGACCGCCGCAATCTGCCTCAGCCTGGCGCGACGTGCCAACGCGGATATCGTAAATTCGCAGAGCACCCTCGTTATCTCCGGAAGCAACGTCCTCAACATGACAGATGGGCTGGTGAGCGCCAGCCTGATTGCGCGCGATACCGCCACAATCAACGTGTCAGGGGGAAACGTGACCGGCAGCCTGAGCGCCAACGATAGCGCCACGGTCAATCTGATCGGCGGAATGGTCGGTGGATTGAGCGCAGCCGGCCAAGGCACGGCCAGCATGAGCGGCGGGACGGCCGCCGGTGTCGGCGCCCAGCAGAATGGAATGCTGAACGTCACCGGCGGCCAAGTCTTCTCCAGCGTGCTGCTTTTCGATTCAGGCATGGGAAAGATCAGCGGCGTCACCGTCGGTCAACTCATCGACGGCAACCTGGTCACACAACTGCTTCAAGTCCGCCAGCAGAGCAAGCTCGAAATGGATGGAGTCACCGTCGGTATGCCGAATCAGGGGGCAATTCAGCTCTTTGACACCGGCCGGCTCAAGCTGAACAATTCGACGGTCAATGGCAGTATATTGGGATTCGGTCAAAACACTCTTGAGATCAGTCAGGGGAGCATCAGCGGCAACGTGCAGGCATTCACACTCAACATGACCGGCGGGAGCGCCGGCGGGGTTACTGTTTTGGGCGCTGGGGCCACGGGTACCATCTCCGGGACTCAAATGGGAGGCGCTCTGACGGCGGGCGATGGCGCGGCGGTGACCGCCAGCGGCGTTACCATCGGCGCGGCGGTTGTATTTAGCAGCAGTACCTTGGCGCTGAGCGGCACGGTCACCGGCGATATGCTTGCCACGGGAGGCGGGGGCGGTATTACTTCAATCACCATGTCCGGAGGCAACGTCGGTGGCAACGTGACCGCAAGCGGCGCTAGCTCGGTTACGCGAAACGCCATAATCTCAATCGACGGCGTCAGCGTCACCGGCGCCGTCACGGCGAATGACTTCAGTTCCGTTTCCATCGTCTCCGGAAACTTCGCCCAGACTGCGACCGCGACAGGTTTTTCTTCCGCGTCCGGTCTTCTCCAAATCCAGGGAGGCGTCATCAGTGCCAATGCCGAGGCGCGGTCCCGCGGCCGTATCGTCATGTCAGGCGGAAAAGTGACCGGTAACCTGATCGGCGCAAATTCCAGCAACGTGGATATTTCGGCCGGCACGATCGATCAAGACTTGGTCCTCAGCAGTGCCAACAACACAACCTTCACGGGCGCGACGGTCGCTGGCGAGGCGCGCATATCCGGCAATTCGTTCACCATGTCCGGCGGAATCATCGCAAAGGACGTCGTGATCGATTCGTTCCCTGACGTGGCGATTCAGAACGGCACGATCGGTGGCAATCTGAAAGTCGGCGGGGGCAATACGACCATCAGCGGAGGCTCGATCGGTGGCGATTTATTGCACTCGTTCGGCATAGCCACGATGAGCGGCGGCACCGTCATTGGAGCGGTCAGCGCCAAGGAATCGGCCAGGCTGACCATAAGTGGCGGCCAGGTGCTTGGGACTCTGGGGGCTCAGAATAAAAGCAACCTCAGCGTGACCGGCGGCTCCATCGCCGGCGTGGGAGGGGTCACGGATACCGCGACGCTCAATGTGAGCGGCACCGCAGTCTTCAATGACCAGTTGAACGCCTTCCTCAGCGGCACGATCAATTTCAGCGGCGGATCGGCAAAATCGGTGGGCATTGCGGATCAGGCGAGACTCAACATGAGCGGGAGCGCGGTGATTCTCGAGGATTTGAAGGTGTTCACCTCGCGCTCCGTCGTCTTGAACGGCGGGACGATCCTTGGGGGGCTGTCGGCAAAGGGTTCCGGCAATGTTGCCATCACTGCGGGTACCATTGCCGGTAATGCCATTTTCGATGAGAGTTCCTCGCTCACGATGGAGGGCGGCGCCATTGGTGGCAGTCTTACCGCTGTTGGTTCGAACATCCTCAGATTGGACGGCGGCGCCATCTCTGGTCAGGTGACGGCCCAGCAGAATTCGATGATATTCGTGGGCGGCGCTGCAATCATTGGCAATCAACTTGTTGCCCTCGAAAACAGCACGATTACCATCGAGGGCGGACATATCACCGGAGTGGCCGCTGCCTCAGATAACGCAACGATCAACGTCAGCGGAAGCGCGGTCATTGCTGGTAATCTTGAAACTGAAGGCGGCGCCAAGATCAACATGAGCGGCGGCAGCGTCCAGGGCGATCTGAAGATCCGAAATAACGCGAAGTTGGTCCTCAGCGGCGGCACCGTCGGTGGGAATTTAACCGCGACCGGGCAAGCCGACATCGTGATGACCGGAGGCACTGTTGCGAGCATCGAAGCGGTTCAAAATCAGGTCGGTGGGAGCTTCACCATCGGGGGCGGGCACGTTACCGGTGATGTGACCGCGTTCCACGACAGCGTGCTTCTGATGGCCGGCGGAGCGATTGGTGGCATCGTGCGGGCTGAAGAAAATAGCACGATCGACCTCGAATCCATCGCTGCCGTTGCCGGCAATTTGGTCGCCTTTGCGAACAGCACCGTGAACATGCGCGGTGGCACCGTGGGCAACGGAGTATCCCTCGCAGACTTGGAGGCCCAGAATACCGCCACGGTCAATCTCAGCGGCGGCACCGTCGGCCGTAACCTGAGAGGATTTGAAAACAGCACCATCAACATGAGCGGCGGCACCGTCTTCGGCCGCGGCATCTTCAATGGCAACTCGAAGTTTAACTTCACCGGCGGCAAGATTCTCGGCGGCATTCAAAGCCCCCCGGGCCTGCGGCCCGCCGCGGATGAGGTTCTGAGCATCACCGCCTTCGACAACGCCACCATCAACATCCAGGGCGTCGA
>JBGPEF010000105.1:0-12735 GCA_041482675.1 Tepidisphaeraceae bacterium
ATGAAGAACAAGGACTGGACGGCGGTGGAGATTGCCAAAAGCTCGGGGCCTCCAATCGTTCCTCAGGTTGAACCTTATCTGGGCAACGCCGACGACGTCATACGGCTGCTGGCAGTGGACTGTGTCGCGGCGGCCGGGGGTCCGAAAGCGCCGGACCTGCTCATGCGCGCGCTGGCCGACAAGAACGAACAGGTGCGCGGGAATGCGATCAACGGCCTTCATCAGCAATTGCCGATGGGGCAGGAAGGGGCACTGCTTCTGGCGTGGGACAAAGCAAAGGATCCGTTCGTGCGGCAGCAGATTCCCATGATCCTGGGGCGCATGCAGGCGAAGCAGACCACCGGTCCACTCAATTCTCGACTGCAGACCGATCCCCGTGATGAAGTCAGGGACGGGCTGACCGCTGGACTGTCCAAGCTTGGCGACGCCGATGCCCGCAGACGATTTGGCGAGCAACTGCGGGATGCGCGAGCGAAGCGGGTTGCGGTGATGATCGGGTACGTTCAATATATCGATGAACCCTGGGTCCTGCCGCTGTTGCTCCCGGTGCTGCAGCGGCGTGAGATCGCGGTGGACCTGAGCAGCCATCGCAAGACGCTCAAGCGGCGCGGCTGTGATCTGGCCGTGGATGAGGTGCTGCGAATCAGCAAGGCAAAATTCAGCTTTGTGATCGATCCGGCAGCTCAGTACGGCGATGCGCAGATTGCAGAGGTAACCCGGTACCTGGAAGCGCGGGCACGCGGAGCACCGTGATGGCGGGAGGCGAGGTTTGGAAAAAGCAGCATCTATACGTACAATGCCGGCCTGAATTTATGTGAGAGTGTTCTTCGGCGGCGCGTGGCCCATCTGCCGGCCGTGAAAACAAGAACAATGGCGTCCCCTCAGATCAAAGATGCTCCCTCGCAGATACCCGATGGCTACGCCATCGTGGCGGTGAGCGCTGAGCAGAAATCAGCGCCGTTGAAGATTGGGGTGATCGTCAAGAAGCAGGCCGATCCGGTGGCGGGGCACCTGGTGATGCTGCGCGATTTGCTGGATGCGCAGGTGTTTCTGGGATGCGTGACGGATGCGTCGGGGCGGGTGCAGCAGTGGGTGGAGATATGGGTGCAGAGCACGAGCGGGCTGGCCGGATCGTTGCCGGCGAGCCGGGAGACGCTGAGCAACGCGGTGCTGGATGATCGGTGGGAGCGGCTGTTTCGGGCGTTTGAGCGGCTGGATGCGGCGACGATTATCCGCGGGGGATGGGAGACAAGTCATCCGCAGCCGATTTTTCTGGATGTCGTAAAGCTGGAGCCGGTGCACCCGGATTGGGTGTTGTGTGAGAGTGATAGCCTGCTGACGAAGAAGGGACTGCCGCCGTTTAGCACGTCGATTCATCGCTATCTATATCAGAAGGCGGCCGGAGAAGGGTCGGCGTTGGTGCCGGTGTCGGCCGAAGCGCCGACGAATGACAATACCAAGCCGATGACGGAGATCACCGGCGGGAAAAAGGAGTTGGTGCCGTTCAATGCGGGCGGGGGATTGATGCTGGTGCGGACGTACAGCCCATTGAGCTATGAAGCGTTTGTAGATTTTGTGGGAGGAGGGATTTCGGAGGGGATTGCTCATGGGAAATCATCGCTGCATCTGAGGTCGGATGCGCCGACGGGAAATGGGGAAGGGTCGCTGACGACGGATGGCTGGCTTTATCTGGGCAAGCACGGCAAGAGCGGGCGATTGCTGGAGACGTTGCATCTGAAATTGCGGGCGATGGCGGACGCGGTGGCTACGCTGCGGTTTGTGGTGAAAGAGCATCAGCGGCCGCTGCTCAATGTCAGCTCGGACAGCTTTCAGGCGCGGCTGGCGGAGGGTGGGAGCGGGCTGCCGACGCTGTGGACGGCCAAGATCGCGCTGGTTGATCCGGGGGATGCGGTGGAATTGCCGATCGAGGGGAGCGATGCGAGATATTTCGTGCCGGGGAGGGCGGCGGCGGCATCGATATACAGGCCGGGGGTGGCTTCGCACCCGATTCATGGCAGATGTTCGGTGAGAATCAGGCAGGTGCTTCCGGATGTGGGGGGGGCGACGGTTTTGGAAGGCACATTTGCTACGCAGGAGAGGATTGAAGCGCAGAAGAATGACCTGGTGTGGTTGCGGCTGACGCTGGCGGTGGGGCCGGTTAATCTTTATGCGAGAATGGAAGCACAGACTGCGCTGGCGAGCGGGGAGTATCGATTTCGCACAGTGGCACAGCGCTTCAGCCCGGAGATCAACAATCAACTGAAAACGGCGACGGGGGTGCCGATTGGGAATACGCCGTTTGAGGTTTTGTCGCTGCTGAGCACGCCGGTGGATTTGTACGCGCTGGGAGTCCTGGGCGTGCGATCGCTGCTGGTGAATCCGCGGACGCCGCTGCCGGTGGCGCTGGATGAGGTGCTGAGCCTGGCGCGGCAGGTGGCGACGGAGCATGATCCGGCGGTGTCGCTGGGGTTGAGAATTCACACGATATTTGATCGCGACAAGCGCTGGCTGGAATCTCTTGGTCCGCAGCACCTGGTGCATGAAGAGGTGAGTCCGGAGGATGCGTTTGACCTGGTGCCGGCGGAGGTGTGGTGGGATGTGCTGGCAGCGCTGGTGCGAAGTTTTCCGGGAATCGGGCCGGACAGCGCGTGCGCTGATTTTGGCGATGCGCCATCGGGCGGGATTCACAAGGTTTTTGACCGTCTGACGGCCGACCTGTCGAGTCTGCTGCTGCGCACGCGAAGCCTGATCGTGATCGATTGGAGGGCCAATCGCGAAATTCACTCGGTGATCCGTAACTATCTCACCGGCCTGGCCGAGGGGCCTGCTGGTCCGATCACGGGAAGATGAAACTTGAAACTTGAAACGTGAAGACTTGAAACCTAATCCGCGGGGGGGCGAGCCCCACCCTACAGTGAAGGAGATGCAAATGGCTTTTCGAACTCAGTGGGTGTGGGTCGTCGGGTTAACGCTGGTGGTGGCGGCGATGGGAGCGGGGTGCAGCGGCAGCCGGCCGGAAATGGCGGAGCGGAACGTGGTGGTCACGCTGGATGACACGCTGGCGCGGGCCACGGCGGTGGAGGTGAACCTGATTGGCGCCAATGACACGGATTTTCCGCGCGTGGCGAGCCGGGGGGTGGATGACTACTGGCGGGATGTGGCCGGGGACCGTGCGCCTTCGGACCGGTACATCATGAAGCTCAGTGGAGCCGACCGGACCAAGACGCTGAGCAGAACCGATCCGATCTGGCAGAAGTGGCGGGCCAAAGGCGCCTTGCGGCTGGTGGCGATCGCGTTTATCCCCGGGGTGAGCGGGAGCGGCGAGGGGGAACGTGATCCGCGGAGGATCATCCTGCCGCTGGACAAGAACCGGTGGAAGGAGCTGGTGGATATCCGGATTATCGCGTCGCAGAGCGGGCTGGCGTGCCCGACGCAGCCGGAACCCGAGAAGAAATAGACGAATCCGGGTAGCGAACTCGGACGACAGAAGTTGAGGACAGCGCAGCCCGTTGTGCGCTGTCCTCTATCTGTTTTATGCCGGTGGTATCGGGCACGCGGTTGGGCCGGTCGGTTGGGGGTGGAAAACACGGGGCTGCCCTGTAGAGGGCTATCGAGAAGGGGTTGGTTGTGGTGTATAAAAGGCTCTGGCGCAAAGGCCTGTGGGTGTTGCCGGCAAAGCAACCTTGTTAAAGGACGTTCATGCCCGTCTTTGGTGCATACGAGACCGTTGGGCAGCTTTCGCCGACGCCGTTTGGGTCGGTGTACAAGGCGAAACAGACGGGAAGCGCTGCGGGGACGAACTTCATCATCAAGACGTTCAGCCCGCTGGGGGTGGATGAGGCGGAGCTGAAGCGGCATCCGGAAGTGAAGCGGTTTTTGGGGTCGGCGGAACTGCAAAAGCTGGTGGCGGGATCGAATTCGAAGCATTGGGCGCCGGTTCACGATCTGGGCGTGTCGCCCGAGGGGGCGTATTACGTCAGCACATTCTATCCGACGTCGGCATCGCGGCTGATCAAGGGGAAGACGAAGCTGGGGGCGGATGACTTTTATGAATTGACCCAGGCGATAGTCGCGGGGCTGGTGGAACTGCGGGAATGCTGCCGGCGATCGCACGGGAACCTCCACGGGAGCACAATCCTGCTGCCGCGGATGGATGCGACCGGCTATGGGCAGGCGATGCTGGCCGAGCCGCTGGCGGCGGATTCGACCAAGGCGGCGAGCGAGAAGGCCGATCTGGCCGCGCTGGGGCGAGTGCTTTATGAGCTGGTGATGCACAAGCCCTATAACGTGGCGGGTGCATGGCCGATTCCGGATTCGCCGGAATGGGCGCGACTGGGCAGGCGTGGCGGGGCGTGGCGGGAATTTTGCAACAAGCTTTTGAGCAGCGATCCGGCCGACGTGATGACGCTGGAGACAGCGCAGGCCGAGGTGGCGAAGCTGAAGCCCAAGAAAGCGCCGGTGCCGATCTGGGCGGTTGCGGCGGGGGTGGCGGTGGTGGGGATCGGGGTGGGACTGTTCGCGTTTTTCCATTTCCGGCCGGACCCGAATTTCAAGAACGAGTGGGTGCAGTTGGTGGATGCGTATCCGACGTGGTTTCGGATGTTCGCGGAAGATGGGCTTCGCGCCCAGTTGCCGGATGAATACAACGCGACCAAGGAGATGGTCGAAAAGGCGAAGAAGGAGAAAAATCTGGAGCTGGATCCGCGCGACCTGTCGGGGAAGCGCGATCTGGACGAGCAGAGAAATAATCCGCCCGCGACGCGCGACGGGATGGCCAAGGCCAAGCAGGCATTCGCGCTGGCCAAGGCGGTGCAGACACAGATGATGGACAAGATTGGTGCGCCGGCGCCGGACGATCTGGATGCCAAGAAGCTCCCGGAGGCGCTGGCGGCGAAGGTGCGGGGATACGCGAAAGAATACGAGAAGCAGGGGTGGAAGGGCGCAGCGCAGGAGCTCGCCAGGGTGGCCGATACGCCGGAGAACGAGAGCGGCGGAGACTACATCAATCGGCAGGTGAGTTTGTTGCGGGAGTTGCCGACGCTGAAAGCATTTGAGGGCGATTGGCCGGTGGTCGCCGACTGGATGAAGCAGGTGACCGATCCGAATGATGTGGTTTTCAGGCAGTTTCCGGCGTTTGTGCAGCGGAGGGTCAATGCCGACGCAGGTGGGAACAAGGTCACTACCAGGGAGATTGCAATCAAAATCAGGGAGCTGAGGGCGGAGTTTGAGAGTGATAAGAAATTCTGGCCGGAGTTCTTCCAGTTTGTCAGTGGACCTCTCAAGAACGAAGTGAATCGGCAGGAACTTGCCAAAACGGACGTTTATGCGCGTTTTAGCCAGCAATCGCCGCCGCAATTGCAGGAGGTGGACCTGGAGACGTGGCTGACGGAGGCAAAGAAGTATTTGAACCTCAAGGAGGAGCACCCCGCGTTCAGCAGCAAATTCACGGCACTCACGGGAAGTGTGAAGAGGGATTTTGATGATCTAAAGGTTCGCTATGAGAGAAAGAAGGAGCCGCCTCCGCAGGAGATTATGGATGCATTCACGAAGCGGGAAGCGGAGGTAGCGAAGCTGCGGGAGATGAAGTGGCTGAGCGGCACCCGGGCGGACGTTGAGGGGCGGGTGGGGGATGCGAATTTGCGGCTTACGGAATTGGATGAGGAGATAAGGCGCGCCATTGCAGCCACGGAGCGGACGGATCCGCTCAACGTGACAGCGCTGGTGGCAGCGCTCAAGAGTCGCACGTTTGCAACGGCCGCCGCGGCAGGGCGATGGGAGCAGCTTAAGACCAAATGGGGACTTCAGAACATAACGAAGCTGAATTCCGACATGGCGAACCCGAAGGACTTTGAGGAGTTCAAGAAATCAACGCGGATCGCGGAGGAAAATCTGCGCACGGTGGAGAAGGCGCTGGCCGAGCGTCTGGACCTGAGCAGCGTGTTGCGCAACAGCGACTGGAATCGCGCGCTGGCAGAGGTGTTGAAGCGGATGGATGAAGGGGTGCAGGGGCAGAATCTGCGTGGAGGTCTTGGCCTGCTCAATGGGGATCAGATTTTGATAGTGAACCCGGTGCTCCAGTTGGAATTGGACAAGCTTCGCCAGAACTATGACAAGTGGAAGGACGACGCTCGCCAGTTTGTCGCTGGAGCGAACCTGCTGGAGGACCACCTGGATGCGGGGTATGGGCTGGGCGATGCAAAGTCGCCGGTGGCGAGTTCTTATGGGAACCTGGCTCGGAACAGCTTCTGGGGAAATGTGGAAGTGAAGACCGCGATGGTGCAGCTCACGAGCAGATATGACGCGCTAGTGTTGCTCCGGCGGGAAAATCGGCCGGCGACGCTCACGGAGAAAGTGGGAAACAGCCTGGATCCTTCGGTGGTGGTGGATGCATGGCAGCGGCTGCACAGCGAGGACGTGAACTGGCCGGCGACTCCGGAGGATTTGGACGTGTATCCCCGGCTTCGCCAGCGTCTGGGGGCGGTGATTGAGAGCCGGCCCAAGTCGGCGGAGGCGGCGGCACTGGTCAAGCAGCGGCAGGAGGCGCTGACGAACGAATTGGAGCAGCAGGGGCCGAGGATGTGGAGGCGCTTCATGCTGGCGAGGCGCAGCGCGGCGGATGTCGTTCCTGCGTTGAAGAAGGGGATGGACGAGCAGGTGAAGAAGGATTTCGGGGTGCCGTCGGATATATCGAAGGTTCAGCCACCACTGCCGGCGGCGGTGCTGTTTAACATCGTTGTCCTTGAAAATAAACCGAAGATGCGCCTGCTGGACGACAAGCTCGATGACAAAAAAGCACAGGATGAGGCCAGGAGGCTGCGAGATTTGGTTCCGACGGGAGCAGGGGCGGATGCGGGCAAGCTTCGGGCGAGTCTGGATGAATTGGTGAAGGACACCGGCGGCGGGGGTGCAGCGGCGATGAAGGATGTGGGCCCATTATCGAAGTTGGCGCAGGGCGTGGCCAATTGGAAGGCCGGGGGAACTGACGACGCGCCGGAGTTCACGTGGACGACGGCGAATGAGAAGGTACACAAACTGACATTCCGGCGGCTGGATGGGGCGGTGGAGGCGGATGGGAAGAAGGGCGCGCCGTATTTTCTCAGCACGACGGAAATGAAGTACGCGCTGTTCCGCGGGTTGATGGTGCAGCTGAAACTGGATCCGCCGGCGTTGGGTCTGCCTCCTGGCGAGGCCAAGCTGGGACCTCAGGTTTGGGTGAATCGGGGGGGCGGAGCCGAAATGAAGGTGCCTCTGGTCTGGTTGCGCTCGCATACGCAACTGTTCCCCGATTATCCAGACGGGTTAGGCGAAAATGGCCAAAGGCTGCCCGCGGCGGACCGGAATCCGATGGAAACCATGCCGATGCAATATGTCCCGCCGGAAGCGGCTCTTTATGTAGCGAGGATGCTGGGGTGCAGGCTGCCAACTTATGGGGAATGGAGGTTTGCCGCGAGCACTTTTCGGCCGAGCATACCGCCTAATCTGCGGGATGCGACATGGGCGAAGCAGCTTAAACACGTTCTTGCTCTTCGCGACGCCAATCTCACACCACAGTACCCAGACAGTGGAATGTTCAAGTCCCCTGTTGTGCCGTTTGCGAAGGAGGCGAAAGCAATTGCCTGGAACGGGGAGTTGCTGCGGAAGGCCGGGATGGTGGGGGTGCAGGACGACGATGGTTATCTGTGGCTGAGACCGGTGCAGTCGGGGCCGGAGTTTTCGGATCTGGTCGGAAACGTGGCGGAGATCGTATTTGATGATCCTGCGAAGCTGGAAACGCTGCAGGACAACACTTTCGACGGGGTGAGCCGGTTCCTGGGCGAAAACGAGGGGAAGCTGTCTGTGGTGGGTGGATCGGCAATTTCCGCGCCGGAATTCGAGCTCGGTCCGCACCCGCTGGCGGTCAAGACCAGCTATGCGGACGTGGGTTTCCGGCTGGCATTTGCGGCCGGGCACCGGTCGATTGTGGACCGGCTGAAGGATTTGATGGAAAAGCAGGACTACGTGGCGGTGGGGGGTGCGACAACAGCGCCGGCGAACTGAAATGGAGCGTTTGCGTGAGGAAGCTCACGGTTTGGGTTGATGGTAACGGGTTGGGATTAAGAATCTTGCGTTGCCTTGCTGCATTTATGGCGAGGCCTTAAAATCGGCCCTTTGCGGGCTGTGGGTCAAATTTGCATTCGGGGTCTTTGGTGAGTGAATCAGGCGGTAACAATCAGCGGGCAAAGCTCGTCGCCGCAACGGCCAACCGGCTGCGGCTGGTGCAATCCGACTTCGCGGATGAGCCGGAGCAGGTACGGAAGGATTATCTTTCCGATGAAATTCAGCGGGCGTTGGGGACGCTGATTCCCAACGAGCGCAAGCCGTTTCTGGAGGAATTGAAGCAGTTTTTCCCGACATGGGATGCGAAGGTTGAGCTGGGGACGGAAAAGCAGAAGGTGACGGTGGTTCAGACGGCCACGGACCAGAAGGAATTGAAGGACCCGGGTTTTCTGGTGACGCGGCTGGCGGAATTGGCGCCGTCGCTCAATGAGCAGCAGAAGCATGCGATTATTGAGAAATTGAGGCAGGTGGGATTGGCGCCGTCGGCGGTGGTGGGGTGGCCGGAGCAGCAGGCGGCCGCGCTTCGGGCGAAGATGACGGCGGGGCCGAAGGATGCGCTGGAGCCGGGTCACGTTTTGGAATTGTTGACGCTGCTGGTGGAATTGACGGCGAGTCTGGATCAGGTGGTATGGACGACCTGGCGGACGATCGCGCCAAAATCCGCTATTCGACGGCCGGCGGGATTGCTCAAGAACATGGCTCGTTTTGCGGCATCCGATCCGGATGTGCCGCGCGGGCAGGTGAGCCAGGATCTGGAACGGTTGCGGCAACTGGTGGCGGCGGTGGTGGCGGCGATTGGGAATGCGGGAAGGCAGTTTGCGCATAATTATGCGACCAAGTTTTCGCCCACCGAGATCGAAGGCCTGGCAGCGATGGAGCGTGGGGGGATGCTGGTGAGCAAAGAGGTGAAGAACTGGCGGAAATACGTGGAGCTTTCGGCCGGGCGCGATGAAGCGACGATTGAATCAGAGATCATGCAGGCGATTGCGGATTATGCCGAGTCGCTGATGAAGGGGCGCGGGTAGTGCGAGAGCGCATGGCCACGCGAGTACGCGTGGCCATGGCACCCAGCGCGGCTAAGTGGTGGCTTTTGGGAGTTGGTAAACAATGCCCAGCATTGGACAAGTTCACTGGCATGAAGGACTGTTCCTTCAGCCGCATCATTTGCAGGCGATGCAGCGGCAGCTCATCGAGCAGTTCGTCGGCGAGCGCCGGCTGGCATTTCCGTATCCCTATGGAATGATCGATGCCAAGATTTCGGCCGATGCGCTGGAGAACATGCTGGTGCGATTTGACCGGCTGCGGGTGGTGATGCCCAGCGGCCTGGAAGTGAACGTACCGGACGGCGCGGAGTTGCCGGCTTTGGATATCAAGCAGGCGTTTGCGTCGGGGAGTGGTTCGTTCGGGGTCAGCCTGGCGGTGCCGCTGTGGTATGCGGGGCGGGGGAATTCGATTGAGACCAGCGGCAAGGATGACTGGCGGACCAAGCGGATTTACAAGGTTTCGGAAATTC
Organism: Tepidisphaeraceae bacterium; assembly: GCA_041482675.1. GTDB lineage: Bacteria > Planctomycetota > Phycisphaerae > Tepidisphaerales > Tepidisphaeraceae > JBGPEF01. Next base: position 9,611 of record JBGPEF010000105.1, read on the forward strand.
AGAGCCCCGATGAGAACACCGGGGAGAACCCGCAGCCGCTGATGGTGCGGAAAATCAATGCGCGGCTGCTGCTGGATGATGATGACCGGACGGACATGGAAGTTCTGCCGCTGATCCGCATTTCGCATGCGACCGGCGAGGATGTGGGGCTGCCGAAGCAGGACCCATCGTTTATTCCGGCGTGTTTTGTGCTTTCGGGGTCGCCGGGGCTGCGGGACCTGGTGCGGGATTTGTCGAATCAGGTGGAGGCCAGCCGCAAAGAGCTGGTGATTCAGATCACCCGCGGCGGATTCACCGTGGACACGATGCGCGGGGTGCAGTTTGAGCAGATGCTGCGGCTGCGGACGCTGAACCGATTCAGCGCGCGGCTGCCGCACATGGTGATGGCGCCGGGAATCACGCCGTTTGAGCTGTATCTGGAGTTGCGGGAGCTGTTGGGGGAATTGGCCGCGCTTCATCCGGATCGGGACCAGTTTGAAGCGGCCGCTTATGACCATGACAATCCGGCGGTGGCGTTCAACGAGCTGGCACAGAAGATTCGCGGGTTGCTGCGTGGGTCGGTGGCAGCGCGGTTCCTCCAGGTGGCCTTTACCCGCGCGGAAAAGATGCTGGTGGCGGCGCTGACCGACGAGCATCTGAACGTTCCCAACGAATATTTCCTGGGCATCAAAACCAAGGACGATCCGCGGGCGGTCGCGATGCTGGTGGAGGATGAGAACAAGTTTAAATTGATGCCCCAGAGCATGATCGCGCTGCGAGTCTTCGGGGTGAAGCTGAAGGAAGAGCGGCATCCTCCGCTGGAATTGCCTTCACAGGGCGGGTTGCATTATTTCCGGCTGGTGCGGACCGAATCGATGCGGATATGGGACAAGATCAAGGATGAAAAGTCGGCCGCGTTGCGCTGGCCGGAGCTCGAGAACTCTGATTTCAACTGCTCACTTTATATGACCGTAGCAGGGGATAAATAGCCATGACGTTACTTGAACTCGCTGATCCGTTGTTTCAGTACATCTGCCGGTTCAATCGGTCCGCGCGCAAGGGCGGGCATCACGATCTTCACCAGGTCCGCCAGGAAGTGAAGGCGCTGCTGGGAGAGATGAAGGGCAAGGCGGCATCGCAGCCGGGCCTTTCGACGCAATTCGAGAAGATCGACATCGTGTTGATGTTTTTCGTCGATTTCATGATCAAGTCCAGCGCGATCAGCAATGCCGGCGAGTGGCAGGAGCTGGCGTTTGAGCGCAAGGAGCTGGCGGGGGATGAGAAGTTTTTCGACCTGCTCGAGGAGACGCTGGCGGACCGATCCGAGCAGGCCAACGAGCGGCTGTCGATCTTTTACACGTGCATGGGGCTTGGGTTCACCGGCTGGTACACGGGCCAGCCGGAATATCTTCGCAAGAAAATGCTGGAATGCTCGACGCGGATTCGCGGACTGATCGACACCGATCAGAGCTCGAAGATTTGTCCGGAGAGCTATGAAAACGTCGACACCAGCAACCTGGTGCAGGCGCCCAGCGCCAGCCTGGTCGGGATCGGCATTGCGCTGATCGGGTTGATTATCGTGCTGTTCATCGCCAATGCCTACATGTATCGCAACAGCTCTTCGGAGTTGACCAAGGCATTGAACAGCATCATCAAGGCGAGTCAGTGAAGTAATTGCAGCAAGAAGATTGCTCCTTCGGCTCACCAGCCATTCTGTTGTTTGAGGAAAGCAAGGAGTCGGGAAATGGATACGTTCAACAACCTTTCAACGCCGGTCAAGGCCGGGGTGGCGCTGGCGAGCGGCGCGGGCCTGATGGGGATGATCGCGCTGCTCACCGGCGGAAACACCACGGTGCTGCTGATCGTGGCGATGGGGATCGTTTTGGTGGGGATGCTGCTGGTGGGCTACAAGTTTGTGCTGGGATGGCTGCGCAAGCGCAAGGCCGCGCCTTTGGAGCGGGGAATCCTGAACAATTCCGCGGCCTCGCCGAATTCCATCTCCGAACCGGCCCGCCGGGCGCGCCTGGATGACCTGCGAAGGTCGTTTGAGGGCGGCGTCGAGAAGTTCCGCGCATCGGGGAAGAATATTTATTCATTGCCGTGGTACGTGCTCGTTGGCGAGCCGGGCAGCGGCAAGACCGAGGCCATCCGCCATTGCAACGTCGGCTTTCCGCCGGGTCTGCAAGACCAGCTTCAGGGAGCCGGCGGCACGCTGAACATGAACTGGTGGTTCACCAACCACGCGATCATTCTCGACACGGCCGGGCGATTGATGTTTGAGGAAGTGGAGCCGGGGGCGACCAGCGAGTGGAAGGAATTTCTGGGCATGCTGTTGCGCGGCCGGCCGAATTGCCCGATCAATGGGCTGATGCTGGTGATTCCGGCCGATTCGCTGATCCGCGATACGGCGGATTCGATCGAGCGCAAGGCGGGGAAGATCGCCCAGCAGCTTGACAGCATTCAGCGGCAGCTTGGGGTGCGGTTTCCGGTGTTCGTGGTGATCACCAAGTCGGATCTGATCAATGGGTTTCGCGAGTTCTTCGATACGCTCACCGATCCGCAGTTGCAGCATCAGATCATGGGGTGGTCGAATCCATCGCCGTTGGATCAGCCGTTCAGCCCGGATCTGGTGGAGAGGCATCTGGAGACAGTGGCGGCTTCGCTGGCCAAGCGCCGGCAGGGACTGCTGATCGATCCGGTCAACACGGAAGATCCCAATGCGCGGCGGGTTGACCAGGTGGATGCGCTGTATGCATTTCCGGAGAGCTTGTTGAAAATCGGGCCGCGTCTGCGGCGGTATCTGGAAATGGTTTTCGTGGCGGGGGAATGGTCGCCAAAACCGCTGTTTTTGCGGGGGATTTACTTTACTTCGTCGATGCGCGAAGGGTCAGCGCTGGATGCGGAACTGGCCGAGGCGCTGAAGGTGCCGATCGAATCGTTGCCGGAAGGAAAAGTGTGGGAGCGCGATCGGGCGTATTTCCTGCGCGATTTGTTCATTCAAAAAGTGTTCAAGGAGAAGGGGCTGGTTACGCGTGCTTCTGATACCAAGAAGCTCCAGCGCCACCGCAAGATGGCCGTGATGGTGACGGGATTCATCGGGGTTTTCGTGCTTCTGGGATTGACCTGGTTTGGCGCTCGAACCCTCG
>JBGPEF010000106.1:0-12719 GCA_041482675.1 Tepidisphaeraceae bacterium
AAGGGGAATTGGCAACGAAGGGCACGGACACCACGAAAGACGGTGGGGCGAGCCCCACCCTACATATGCGGTGGGCGGTGCCCACCCTGCGCGGGGCGCGTCGTGGTTAGAGCTGGATGAGTTGGCGGACGGCGTCGATGCAGGAGAGCCAGCTTTGGGTGGTGTCGGCGGTTTCGTAGAGAAGGGTGTCGCCGAGGGAGACGAAATCGCGCTGTTCGAGGGAGGATTTGAGCTGGTGAAGCTGGAGGGAGAAGTTGGCCAGGCAAAGTTCGAGGGGTTGATTGCTCACCGTGACATCGGAGGGGTTGACGCGGAGGAGCTCGAGGACTTTTACGATCGATTGCTGGGCATGCTGCCAGGCGCGGATGCAGACGCCAAGCTCGCAGAGGGCTTTGCTGGTCTGGCCCTGCTGGAGGAATTCGGCCGCGCTTTGCTTGGATTGCTCAGCGCCGATGAGCTGATCGACGACTTCGTCGAGGACGTCGATGGCCAGTTCGGCGGAGTTGGCGGTTTCGATGAAGATGGTGCGGCCGTCGATGGGGGTGGCGCGGACGCGGCCGAGGTGGGTGACGTCGGGCTCGAGGCCGTCGATGAGGACCTGGACGACGAGGCGATTGTCTTTGGAGACGTGGGCGAGGACCTGGCCGACGGTTTGGAGGCCGAGATCACGGGCGGCAAGAGGCTGATGGTCGATGGTTACAGACATGGGAAAACTCCTTCTCCATGCTCTATCGGATGGATGGGGGCGGGGAGCTTGAAAAGTCCGATAAATTGGAGGAAGTGCGACTAGCGGGCAGGCGCTGGGCGATCGCGATTGGCTTTGGACAGGTCTTCGAGGAGGGATTTGGCGTCGGGTGTGTCGATGTTTTTCAGCACCTGCCGGGCCTGCTGGGCGCGGAGGGGTTTGCCGGCGGCGGCGGTGGCGGATTTGAGGAGTTGCTCGATGCGCAGTTGCGATTCGGGCGGGGCGTGGGGCAATTCATCCTTTAGCTGATCGAGGGCGGCTTCGAGGTGTTGTTCGAGGCTGCGAAATGCCTGGTCACGGACGAGAAACTGGTCGGATTCGAGATCGAGAATCCACTTCTTGATCTCGGCGGTTGCCTGGGGGGTTGTGGACCAGAGAAGAATTTTTCTAAGGAATGGAACGGATTCTTTTGGCGCGGCGACAAGGGTCCAGAAGGCGAGGTAGGCCGCGGGGGCATCTTTGCCAGCGAGTTGGGACCAGAGTCGCTCCAGATCCTCGGGCTTGAGCTGGGGTGGCGGGCCGTCGCTTTGGCCGGTGGCGTCGATGGCGTCCAACTCCTCGATGCTGCGGCCGAAATAGATGTGGTCGAAATAGCCGGGGTTTTGGCCGAAAACGGTGAGGGCGATGCCCTGGATGGTGCGCTGGCCGAAATCGGCGAAGAGGTCGCGGGTGACCACTGTCCAGGTTTCGGGGGGCTTGGGTGCGACGAATTTGCTGCCCCAGTTGGGCTCATCAGCGCCGGCGGTGAAGCGAATATTCCAGTCCTTCTCATCGTGCAACTGGAGCATGATGCCCTTGGCGCCCGGAGCCTTCCAGGCGAAGCGGATGAAGCGGTATTCATTGACCTGGGGATTCTCGGTGATTTTGTAGGCCCAGCCGGGGAGGGCGCGCTGATAGAGCTGCATGGGGATGATTTTGACGGCCGATTTGCCGGAGAAGAGGTCGATGGTTTCGATGCTGCCAGCGCCGCCCTGCTGGCTGATCATCTGCCTGATCAGGTTTTCGCCGTTATCTTCGAGGAGCTCGGCGACGGTGGAGGGACGGGAGGCAGCGGGCGCGGTTGCGGCGAGGCAGAGCACGGGGAAGAGCGCAAGGAGGAGCAATCGCGGGCGAAGGGGGATCACTTGCATTGAACTGACGCGCGGGGGGTTGGAAAGTTTCGGCTAGTGGCCGACGGGCAGGATGATGGTGAAGGTGGAGCCTTTGCCCAGCTCGGATTCGACTTCGATGCGGCCTTTGTGGTGTTCGACGATTTCCTTGCAGATGGCCAGGCCCAGGCCGGTGCCTTTGGCTTCGCCTTTTCGGGCGGTGCCTTTGGTGGTGAAGAAGGGCTCGAAGATTCGGGTGATGAGCTTGTCGGGGATGCCGGGGCCGCTGTCGATCACTTGAATCAGAATTTCGGGGTGGGTGGGATTGCGGAAGCCTTTGATGGTGAGCGAGCCGCCGCGGCCGAGCATGGCCTGGCGGGCGTTGATCAGGAGATTGAGGAGGACCTGCTCGAGCTGAACGGGATCGCCGAAAACCTGGAGATCGGGCTCGATCTGGATGCGGAGGGCGATGCCATCTTTTCGGGGGTCGCGGGCCATGACCAGGAGGGTTTCATCGACGAGTTTTTGGACGGGGACTTCGCCGAAGATGGATTGGCCGCGGGCCAGGCCGAGCATGGACTGGCAGATTTTTCCGGCCTTGTCAGCGCTCTGGAAGGATTTGCTGAGGGCCTTTCGGATCAGGTCCATGTCGGGATTTTCGGATTGGGCCGACTGGAGGGCGAATTGCGAGTAGCTGACGATGGGGGTGAGGAGGTTGTTGAACTCGTGAGCGATGACGGCGGAGATGGTGCCGATGGTGGCGAGGCGCTGGGATTCGTTCAGCTGGGTGCGGAGCGATTCCAGTTGCGCCTGCAACTGAGCAAGCCGCTCGGTGAGCGAATCGGAAAGCGCAGGGGAAGAGGTGGGAGTCGTGCTCACTTAGGAATGCACTCCTTTCAATTTCTATCGGCATAGCGCGGGAGGAGGCTTCAGGAGGGAAAATGGGGAGGAAAAAAAACCGGGTGGTGATTCGCCACCCGGCGTATTGATTGTGAAGCAGTGCAGATCAGTGGTTTTTGCCGCCGCCGCCACCACCGCCGCCGCCTTCGGATTTGGCGGGAGGCGAGTGAAGCTGCTGGAAGACCAGGCCCAGGAGGGTGGGGACAAGGACTGCGATGGGGAAGATCAGGGGCTGGGAGAGCATGTTATGGGTGACCTTTGGAGTCACTTCCTGGTATTTGAGGATCAGTCCCAGGAGGCCCACGATGAACATCATGGAACCCTGGACGCTGGTGTACATGATGAGGCTGCCGCGGAAGAGGATGAAAGAGGCCAGGCCGAAGCTGATCAGGCCGATGAGCGCGCCGGCCCAAGCGACATCGGGATCGAGGCCGATGCTGCGCCAGATGCCCACGCCGACGACCACGCCGCAGAGCGCGCCCATGATGGCGACGGCCCATTTGCGGAGCGGGAAGGTAATGAGGGCGATGAGAAGCGCGCCGGTGATGGCGGCGGCCAGCGGGAAGCCGGCTTTGTCGCCGACCCATGCGCCGGCAAATCCGCCGATGGCGGCGGCATTGAGGGTGATCAGTCCCTTGTGGAGGGTCCAGCCGTACATGAGATAAACAGCGCCGATGAGCATCAGGAGGATGCCGGTGCCCAGACCCATGCTGAGGCACCAGTTGAGCAGATCACCCTGTTCGGGGAAGCGCGCCATTGGCGCTGTCGTGCTGGCAATGAGTGTGGAAATCATACGTCTTTCCTTGGCCTGGGCATGTGAGAATGGCCTGTTTGCAGAACATCGGCCAACGGCGAGGCGCTCACGCAGCTATCTGACTAATTACGTCGTCTTTTTCCTTGGTGTACTTTTGCTCACCATTTTCTGGGACGTTACGCGGGGTCATGCGCCACTGGACGAGTGCGCCAAAGAGGACCATTCCGCCGAAGGTGGCGATCTGGGTTCCGGTCTGGTGGGGGAGGATGCCCAGGAGCTGCGGCTTGGAGATGGCAATGCCGAGCATTCCCATAATCAGGAGGACAGAGACGCCAAGAACGCTATAGAGCATGAATGCGGCAGCACGGGACCAGAGGACGGCGGTGGTGACGCCGACGATGACGGCCAGGCCGCCGAGGAATGGGCCGACGCGGCGAAAATCCATGGGTAAACAGTTCCAGAGATTCATCCAGTATTCGCCGATGCCCATGCCGGCGACGCGATCGGGAAAAGTGCCGACGCGGCCGGTGCAGTAGATGTTCCAGACGAGGATGAGGGCCCAGGCGGCCAACAGGGCTGCCAGGCCGGCGCCGACCCACATGCGATGAAGGGCGTAGCCGGAAATGCCCAGGAGCAGTGCGCCGCCGATGGCGGTGGACCAGGTGCCGACGGGCACGCTGAACCACGCCGGGAGGCGCAGGCCGACCAGGGCTCCGATGGAGACGGCGATCAATGTGACGATTGAACGGCTAAAGCGCGCGCCAACGAGCCAGAGAACGATTCCGGCCAGGACGCCGATGATGGACATCAGCGCCACGGCCCAGCCGGTTTCTCCGAATCGAGCGATGAGGAATTGATAAAGCATAGTGGACCTCATTGGAAGTTATCGGTGGACTGGGCGAGTTTCTTATGACAAATCGCCCCAACTACCCAGTCCGCACATTTCAATCCTTCATATATCTTTGGGGGCGCGGCAAGGAAACGGCGGCTTGTGGGCGTGCAAGGTATGGGCGAAAATGATGGTTTCCTAGATGACGCGGAATGCAAAACCTGCTTGTAAGTGTGATCCCGAGCGATAGTTCGACCCTATATGGGGGCGGCGCACTTGCGCTGGGGGGATTGTCGGCGATCGTGTTTATCGTGGCGTTGTTTGGAAAGCGGACGCGGAGCGGGAAGGCCGATTTATCGGACCAGAAATTGATTATCGGCTCGCAGATGAGCAAAGAGGAACCGGGGAAGCTGGAAGCGCCCGAGGAAACGGTGGTGCAGGTTGATGAGGATGACCCGCGGATGGGGGCGGCGGTGGCGGAGGCGAAGAAAAGGCTGCCGGAATTTGTGGGGGCGTTCACCAAGGCGAAGGATGGGTATCAGTTTTCGGTGAAGGCGCCGTTCTCGGATCCGGGTAATGACGACGAGAGCGAGTTCATGTGGGTGCATGTCTGTCGCGTGGACTTTGATGCGGTTCACGGGACGCTGCTGAACGATCCGGAGTTCGTGAAGCGTTACAAGTATGATGATGTGGTGCGGGTGCCGATGGAGCGGATCGTGGATTGGGTTTACAGCGATGGGGAAAAATCGACGGGGGATTTTACAGCGAAGGTGCTGGATGAAGCGGCGAAGTCGGCGCGTTCGCCCGCAGCGCCTTATTCCCCCGAGGCGGCAAAGGACGAATCTTCCCCCAACTCTTCTAATTCGTAGCCATCCTCAAGTGGATTTTTAGTTGGCCGATCACAAGGACGTGAACACTGGAGATTTGCTTGCGGTTGGCGCGTGGATCATCATTCCAGTGATTGGCCTTGTGTATGTGAGGATCGAGAGCGCGATCCTGAGGCGCGCGGGGGTGCCGCCGATCGAAGAGCCCACCAGCCTGAAATTCCCGGAGCAGAAGGGCGATGCCCCGGCCGGCTTGCGAAAAGCGGCGTAACAACACGGGCATGCGAATACGCCTGCCCATGCCACCCCACAGCGTGAGTTTTTTCCCGTTTTCCTGGATACAATTGGAGTATGGCGCTAAAGCGGGATGACATGGTCTGCTTCTGTTTTCACGTTCCGCTGCGGAAGATCGAGAACTTCTGCAAGGTGGAAAAACCGAAGGCGGCGTCGCAGATTTCGGAGTGTCTGTCGGCGGGAACGGGGTGCGGGTGGTGTGTGCCGATGCTGCGGAAGATCCACGGGCGGCTGTGCGGGGAATATAAGCCGTGGTGGAAGGAGATGGATGACGAGGGGAACTATCACTCGGCCGAGCGGGATGCCTCGGATAAGGAAGTCGATTCGGAAGAGTACGCGAAGGGGAGGCAGAAGTATTTGAAGGTCACGGGACGCAAGCCGCCAAGCCAGGACAATCAAACAAGCCGGGACAATCAAAATGGATGAGCTGGGGGTGACGCTGGCGGTTTTGGCCGGGGGACGGGGGGAGCGCATGGGGAAGGCGAAGGGGCTGCTGCGCGTGGGGGACAAGCCGATACTGCAATATTTGCTGGAGCGATTTAGCTGGCGCGGGCCGACGATGCTGGTGAGCGCGCCGGGGAGGGAGCGGCCGCCGGGGGCGGAAGGGTTTGATGTGGAGGTGATGGATCCTGTGGAGGGGATGGGGCCGGTGAGGGGAGTGTTGACAGCGTTGGAGAATCTCAGGACGGAGTTTTTGGTTGTTGCGAGTGTGGATATGCCGCTGGTGGGGAGAGAGCAGTTTTTGTGGTTGATGGAGAGGATGGAAGAAAAGCAGGAGGCATGGGGGATGATGATGAAACGAGGGGAGCTTGAGCCATTGCCTTGCGTTTTTCGGAGCGCACGGGCGAGACGCCCGTGTTACGAGGTAGTGGCGGAGCATTTGCAGGAGGGGAAGAGGTCCCTGCACTCGCTGGCGGCGAGGGAAGGATTTGAGATTGTGCCGTCGCCGAAAGCGTGGGGGGATGAGGTGTGGACGAACTTGAATGAGCCGGGGGATTTGGCGGCGTTTGAGCGGAGAATGCGGGGCTGAGTTTCATTCCTACAGAATTCCACAAAAAACGCCCGATAAGGCGTGCTGGAAGAGTGTTGGTTTGCGCGCGGGGAGCAGGAGCGGCATGCTGAAGCATGCCCTACACGCATTGGTTTGCGCGCGGGGAGTGAGAGGCCTATGGCTCGTCAGAAAAAAAGTGGAATTGATGGCGCGAGGCTGGCGCAGATCCTGATTCAGGTCACAGTGGCGGTGATCCTGCTGGGGGGCGGAGCGATTGCGTTTGTGAGCATGCGGCAGCACGTGCTGCATGACCTGTCTTATCCGCCCGCGCCGCCGGTTTTGGTGCTGAAGCATCGGCCGGCGTGGATGAGCGAGGCGCTGGCGGAGCAGATCCTCAAGGGGGCGCAGCCGAAATCAGTGCCGTCGGCGCTGGATCACGAATTCATCGCGGGGATTGGAAAGGTGCTGGAGCACAATGCGTGGGTGCGGCAGGTGAAGCAGGTGCGGCGGGTCTATGGGAAGGCGGCGGGGGACACGGTGGAGGTGGATTGCGAGTTTCGAGCGCCGATTGCGCTGGTGGCGTTCAGGAGTGATTTCATCCTGGTGGATGGGGAAGGAATCCGGCTGCCGGAGAAGTTTGGGCCATCGACGCTGCCCCGGATTCTGCTGGGGCCGGATGGGAGGATGAATTTGCGGATCATTGAGGGGGTGGCGGCGATGCCGCCGTATGTGGATGGGCAGAAATGGGTGGGAGAGGACCTGGCGGCGGGATTGGACATGGCCAAGTTGCTCTATGGCCGGCCGTTTAGTGAGGAGATCGAGAGGATCAATGTGGGGAATTTCAAAGGGAGAAAAAGCGCGCGGGATGCGCAGATCGTGTTGATCACGAAGTATCGATCGGAAGTGAGGTGGGGCGAGCCGATCAAATTGTCGTTTTACGCGGAGCTGCCGCCGGTGCAAAAACTGGAGCGGCTCGCTTTGATCTGTCAGAAGTATGGGCGGGTGGATGGCGGGCATTCGTGGGTGGACATTCGGCTGGATAAGGTGATGTATCCGGCGGAGGAAGCGCCGGTGGTGAGAGGGCAGTGAGCGGCGGGTAAGATGTCGGCCGTGGCCATGGTCAAAGCAGAAAGCTCAGGGGGCATTTCGAGGTTTACCACTTTCTCCCACCCGGGTTCTTTGCTGATCTGGCTGGGGTTGCAATTGCTGGTGCTGCTGCTGCCGGTGATGCGGGTGCCGTTGTCGGAGGAATTTCCGCGGCCGGCGGAGAAGTTGGCGGTGGAGGAGATGGTGGTGGCGCAAATCGCACTGAGCGCGCTGCTGCTGCCAGTTCTGATGCCATCGCCGGCGGCGGTGATCGTGATGGCGGGGACAACCTGGCCGTTCTTACAGCTAGCGGGCGTGCTCTCTTCTTCACCCCCCTACCGTTTAGTGGAGGTAAGTGGGTTTGTATCGACGTGGATCGTTGCGCTGGGATTGTTGGGGGCCGGGCCGATGCGGCCGCGCTGGAAGATTTGGGCCGCGGCTACGAGCTCAGCAGTATCGGTGGGCGGAGCTTTGGCGGCGTATCTCCTAAGGGATTTCGGAAGCGGCGAGGTCATTGGCACGTGCTTTGGGCCGATTGTGGGTGCGATTGAGGTACTGTACGGGCTGGACGATCGCTGGCGCGATTGGTTTTTTATTTTTGGATTTCTGATAGCCGCGGTCGTGGCTCGACTTATCGCGGTGCGGCTCGCGCGTCGCGCGTCGCAACAGGTTATCCACAATTTTTGTGGATAAGTTTCTGATGCGGTGAGAAATTATTTTTTCTTCACGCGCGCGCATCGCGCGACTCAGTCAATCACATCACAAAAAAAAATATTGTTGAGCTGATTGCTCTTGAGTATGGTGGGAGAGAGTGGTAGAAGATGGTTCATCGTGGGAATGAAATCCACAAAGTGGGACAACTCGAAAAGAATTACACGTGCGACCACTCTTCGGCAACTATGAACTGACGCTGGATGAAAAGAACAGACTTCTGGTCCCTTCTGAAATTCGAAAAGCCTGGAACCCGGAAGATGCCGAGTCATTGGTGATGGTTCCGGGAGTCAATCGCAAGCTCTGGCTGTACACAGAAAAATTTTACGAGGTGATGGCCAACCGGATGGAATCGGAGCTGACGCCGGAAGAAGAGAAGGTGGAATACGATCAGCTCAATTTTGCGTTGGCGCAACGGATCGAGTTGGACAAGCAGGGACGGGTTTTGGTTCCCGATAAGCTGGTGAAAAAGGGCAAGCTGGAGCGTGAGGTGACGGTGGTTGGAATGAGAGATCACATTGAGATCTGGAATCGGAGCGAGTGGAGCGCTCACGAGGATGATCTGGAAAATAGAAGAGCCGAGATCGCGGCACGGGCAAAGAGGTCAAAGACAGCGGGTAGTGCGACCGTGGGAGGTTTAGCACCGGCTAGTTAGCTTCGTGGGCTTTGATGGGTTTAGTGGGTCCCGCAACGGAGTTGCGGGCGGTGTTCCTGGGAAGGAGCGCCTGAGACATCCACGGAAGGATTGGGTCTCACACGTCGGGACGCGGGTGGATCGCTGGCCAGGACGGCCAAGTAGTATGTATTTGGTCTGACCGCGCCTCTAGGAACCAAAAGCAGATGGGGCCGACTCAGGGATGAGCGGCCCCATGAAAAAACGCCACACCGAAGAATGGATTCTTCGGACCAGACGGGGTGTCGCCTCATGGATGAGTCTCCGACACCTCCCTACCAACGCAGGCCAAGGACGGCCAGCGGAACGTCGCAGCGCTGTGGTCGCCAAACCGCAGCGCTGCCTTAAAACTGGTGCGTCGGAGTCATCCCACGGATGGGGCGCGTAACTGGGATTACGCGGGTTAGACGACTCCCGACTCCACGTACCGGCTTTTTTCTTTTGTCACGAGCGGGCTCAATGAGTGGGCTTGCGCTTTTGGTTCACCGCGGAAGCCGCGTCCACAGATTCATCGGCGGCCCGAAGCCGCCCCAACAGCCCGTCGATCGCTGCACGATCCATCGCACAGCACTAAGTAACTATCTCAAAAGCCCGTTTTCAGGGTCGCGAACAGCCCGTTTTGGGCCTTTTGAGATAGCCTCTAAGTCATCGGCTAATCAGATGACGAAGAATTCAGTTTCGTTGCGCTTGGTGCGCGGAAAAATAGCGGTGAGTAGCCCCAACCGCTCCGCCAGCACCCTTACACACCCCTAATGTAACGAACAACTATAGCACTTGCAAGGAGAAATGCGAATTTGCGATTTTGCGATTGGGGGGTCGGGGCCGACAATCCTGTCGATGCGGGTGCCGGAAACGGGACATGAGGCGGTGCTGCTGGAGGAGGTGATGGAGCGGCTTGCGCTGGGGGAGGGGAAAATTGTGGTGGATTGCACGGTGGGACGCGGGGGGCATGCGCTGGAGCTGGCGCGGAAGGTGGGGAAGGGAGGAATGCTGGTGGGGCTGGATGTCGATCCGCGGAATCTGGAGTTTGCCAGGGAACGGCTGGCGGAGGCGCCCGCGAGGGTGAGATTGTTTCATGCAAATTTTGCGGAGCTGGGGGAGGTGCTGGGGGAAGTGGGAGTGAGCGGGGTGGATGGGATTCTGGCCGACCTGGGGGTCAGCACCAATCAACTGTTTGATGAGCAATATGGCTTGTCGTTCTCGTCAGCGATGCCGCTGGATATGAGGCTGGATTCGCGCCTGAAGCGCTCGGCGGCGGATGTGGTGAACCACACGAGCGAGAAGGAGCTGGCGGATTTGCTCTTCAACCTGGCGCAGGAGCACTACTCGCGGCAAGTTGCGAGAAAGATTGTGGAAGCGCGGCGGATTTCGCCGATTACGACAACAGAGCGGCTGGCCGACATTGTGCGGTCGGCCATTCCCAAACGGGGCGGAGCCCCACAGAAAATTGATCCGGCCACCCGGACGTTCCTGGCGCTGCGGATGCACGTGAACCAGGAGCTGGAGAGTCTCTCAGCCCTGTTGGAAGCGGGGCCGAAGTTTCTCAATTCCGGGGGAACGATGGCGGTGATCAGTTTTCAGTCGATGGAAGATCGACTGGTGAAGCAGGCGTTTCGGTCGGCGGAGCAGGCCGGGAAATTTTCTCTCCTGACGAAGAAGCCGATCACACCCGCCGAGGCGGAACTCACCAGCAATCCACGCAGTCGATCGGCCAAAATGCGAGCCATTCGAAGAGTTTAGTAAGTGTCGTCGTTGATTTATTGGTCGGTCACGCCTGGAGGTTCTTTTCATGACGCGGGAAACAAAGATTGGTCTGCTGGTGGGGTTGGCATTCATTATCGTGATCGGGATTCTGCTATCGGATCATTTCACGACGGCCACACAGCCGCACCAGGCGGCATTGATAACGACGATTGATGATGTGCTTGGGAGCACGCGGACGATGGGGCCGCGTCGGCAGAATTCCGCGCCGCTGGATGTGCCGGCGGTCGAGCCGCGAGGGCCGATTCTGGCGCAGCCTGATCCGTCGCTGGAGCGGCGGCAGCACGTGGATGTCGGGCCATCCAATCGCGGGCAGCGGATCATCGATGTGACGGAACAGCCGGTGATTCCGATGGAGCCGCCGATTGCGCAGCTTCCGGATGTGCGGAATGGGGTGGGTGGGGCCGGGGAGAATATCCTGGGACATACGGAGCCGGTGGTGATTGCGCCGGAACCCGCGACGAACAACAATTCCAGCAATACTTCAAGCAATACCGCCGGCGCCAGGGAGAATGTCAGGGAGAATGTGAAGTCTTACCTGGCCGAGCCGGGGGATACGCTGGGGAAGATCGCGGCCAAGGCGATGGGGAAGAATACCTCAGCCAATCGGGATGCGATCGTGAAGGCCAATCCGAAGCTGGCGGAGAATCCAAACAAGGTCATTATCGGGGAGTCGTATAACATTCCGGTGCAGACGACGGTGGCGAGCGCGACCAAGCCGGAACCGAAAGAGGTCGCCAAGGAGGTTGCTCCGGCGGCGGCTTCGAATTCGGTGGAGTATGTGGTGAAGGATGGGGACAACCTCCACAAAATCGCCAGGGAGCAGTGTGGCAGCAGCTCGTTTGTCAGCCAGATCCAGGAGCTGAACAAGGACCTGTTGAAGGGGTCGGATAAGTTGAAGATCAATATGAAGCTCAGGCTGCCGCCCAAGGCCGTAGCATCCCGGTAAATCACCATGATCAAGCTGCTTATTTGTCTGGCCTGCGGGATGTTGATGGCGGTGGCGATGCTTCAGCTTCGGCAGCAGGAGCTGGAGCTGCGGCATCAGGCGGCAGAGCTTCAGCAGAAGATTCAGCATCACCAGGCCAAATTGTGGCAGCAGCAGTTGGAGATTGCGGTGTACACAGCGCCAAACGCCGTGACCCGGACAATTCAGCAGCATGATCTGAAGCTGGTGCCGGAGTCATCGCTGCCACTGGCGGCGGGGGATTGGGTGGGGACGATGGGGGCGGCGACGGTTGCACGACGGTAAAGGATGTCGGGCAGGAGTGCCCGACCCACCGGCGAATTTCTCGCCGAGACTTAGCGCACCTGCCGATCTTTATTGGACACGCCGCAGGAGAGTTCATGTCACCATTTTCTCATGGCCGGGCCAGGATTGTACTCGTGGGTATCGCTGCGCTGCTGGTGGGGATGATCGGGCGGGTGGCCTGGCTCCAGACGTACGGGCGGCAGAAGACGATTCGCCTGGTGGAGCGGCAGCAGTACACGGCCACCACCAGCATCGCCCGGCGGGGGACGATCCTGTCGCGCAATGGATATCCGATGGCGGCGACGGTGCAGACGACATCGCTGTATGTCGATCCGCAGTTTCTGCTTCAGCAATATCAGCGCGAGCGGCGGAACCTCAATCAGATGGATTCGGATTTGAGGAAGATGTGCAAGCTGGTGGAGTGCAATGTCGATCAGCTCATCGAGTTGATCGGGGCGACTCCGGGGAGCCGGTATCTGAAGGTGGCGGAAAATGTCGATCAGCGGGCGCGCGAGGCGGTGGAGGGCCTGCACATTCCCGGCGTGGGATTTGAGCCGATGCTGGTGCGGTATTACCCGATGGGATCGACGGCATCCCACGTGCTGGGGACGGTGGGGTCGGATGGGAAGGGGCTGGAAGGGCTGGAGCTGAAGTTTGAGCAGAATCTGGCGGGGAAAAATGGGTTCACCCGGGTGGAGAAAGATGCGCGGCGGAGGCCGATTGGCGTGGAGGCGGAGGATTATGTGCCGCCATTGCACGGGCAGCACCTGGTGCTGACGATTGATGCGAATATTCAGATGCTGGCCGAGGA
>JBGPEF010000107.1:0-12719 GCA_041482675.1 Tepidisphaeraceae bacterium
AGGGAATGTTGCCGATCATGAGGCGAAGCAGGGTCGATTTGCCGGACCCGGAGCCGCCGAGGATGACCAGGGTCTGGCCTTCGATGACGTCCAGACGGATGCTGTCGAGCACGGTCTGCATGCCGAAGCGCTTGGTGACGTCGAGAACTTGAATGGCGGCGTTTGGCATGGCTTGGTACTGGCTCAATACAATCGCAAAGACGCAGAGACGCAAAGACGCAGAGAAATCATTTTTTTGTGTTGGCGACGCGTCGAATTCCATCCTTTAGGGCTGCAACGTTGAAGTTAATTAAAAGGCCGAGCTGGTGTCCGGTGATCTTGAGGTAGCAGACGACCTGCGTGGTGTGGACTTTGCCGAGGGCTTCGACTGCTTTTATTTCAACAACGACTCTGCCGGCGACGAGGAAGTCGAGACGCGTCTCTCCAATTAATTGCTGCTTATAGATGACAGGAGCCGAAAGCTGGCGGACGAATGGGATGTTGCGGAGCGCAAATTCATGTGCGAGGGCATTCTCGTAGAGAAGCTCCAGGAGTCCCGCCCCTAGCCCGCGATGCACCTCAATCGCTGCCCCAATGATGGCATTTGTCAGCGCATTGAGCTCCGGATCGGGCTCCATGTCTTCATCCACACAATGCACTTCTTCACTCATGGTCTTCTCTGCGTCTCTGCGTCTCTGCGGTTTAATTCGTCTTCTTACCATCCCAGAAAATAAAACGTCGCGGTGAACATCAGGTCGACGGTGATGAGGGCGACGATGGAGAGGACCACGGTTTTTGTCGTCGCGTTGCCGACGCCGGAGGCGCCGCCGGTGACGGACATTCCCAGATAGCACGCGAGGGAACTGATTAATGCGCCGAAGACGCCGGCTTTGATCAGGCCGGTGATGAAGTCCTTGACCTGGAGCATGTCGAAGGTGTGCTGGAGGTATTGGCGGTATTCGACGCCGAGAACGGTTTGCGAGACGAACAGGCCGCCCAGCATGCCCATCAGGTCGCCCAGGACGGCGATGCAGATCATCATGATGGTGGTGGCGAGGACGCGGGGGACGACCAGGAAGCGGATGGGGGAAATGGCCTGGGCTTCGAGGGCTTCCAGTTCTTCGGAGACGACCATGGTGCCCACTTCGGCGGCGATGGATGCGCCGGCGAAGCCGGTGAGGACGACAGCGCTGACCAGCGGGCCCAGTTCGCGATAGACGGCCACGGCGATGATGTCGGGGACGGAGGAGACCAGGCCGAAGGAGTTGAGCGTGGGGGCCATTTGAAGCGCCAGGATAGCGCCGATGCAGAAGAGCACGAGGGAGACGATGGGGATGGACTGGACACCGACGCGATCCATCTGGGCCCAGAGGTTGGACCAGCCCAAACGCCGGCCGCGCTTGGAGAAGAGGGCGAGGCGGGTGGCTTTGGCGGTGTCGAGGAGGAGGTAGCCCACGCCGCCCATCAGGCGGAGAAAGTTTCTGGTCAGATAGAGCGGGAGGGTGAGGACACGCATGGGAATTGAGTCATTGAGTCATTGAATCATTGAGAGATTGAATCAATCACGCCAACGCTTCCTTTTCAGTGGGGACAATTTTGAAAATGGTGGAGAGCTTGGCGACTTCGAGGAGGCCCTGGACGCGCTTTTGCAGGTCGGTGAGGAAGATTTTTCCGCCGTTGAGCTTGCGCAGGAGCTCGACGAGGACGGCGACAGCGCTGCTGTCCATGTAGGGGACCTGGGCGAGGTTGAGGACGATTTTTTTGGAGGGGGATCGGGCCAACAGCCCCAGCAGGGTGGTGCGGAGCTCAGGGCTGTTGTTCAGGTCAATTTCGCCGGAGATGGAGGCGACGAGGGCGTCGCCTTCCTTTCGGGCGGCGGGGACAAGTTTGCTGGCGGTTTTTAAGGGCTCACTCATGGGTTGACCTTTTCAACAGGCTTCCTTGGCGCCTTGGACCTTGGGGCGGAGACGGGAGCGACGCATTGTGAGCAACATGCCGTCGGGTTGCTTGCGGTACTCGACTTCATCCATCATCTGACGGATGCAGATGAGGCCGACGCCGCCGGGTTTCAGCGGATCGTGCTTCTTGGGCGGGAGCTCGAGCGGATTGATGCCCACGCCCCAGTCCCGGATGGTGATACAAATGTCCTCGTCGGTGTTCTGGGCGGACAGCTCGATGGGCTGATCGGTTGCGCCCTGATAAGCGTGGCGGATGACGTTGGCGAGGGCCTCGTTGATCACCAGGCCGATTTCACCGCGGGCTGTCTCGTCGAATCCGCACTGGGCGGCGAACATCTCGATCGCCCGGCGCGTCTGGGCAAGCGTAGCGGGATCGGACAGAGTCTTCAACCGAAGCGGCGGAGGTTTGGGATTGGTGCGAGAGGGAGTCATTCAATCTCCAGGCTTGCCGCCGACGAGGCGAGAATCATCGGCCGGCCGGGTGGTCGGTGCGGTGCCTTCCTGCTGGGCGAGCCAGTCCTGCCATCGCTTGAGCGCGGGTTGGCGCTGGAGCTCATCGGCGAAGTAGTGATAGCCCTCGCGCTTGCCGGTGAGTTCGTGCAGGGCGTGGATGGCAAAGAGGCGGACGGCGGGGTCGTCGGAATCGAGGTCTTTGACGAGCTGGCGAACAGCTTTAAGGTCATGTTCGCGGGCGGCCTTTTTCATGGCGGGGATTTTGCCGGAGGGGTCGGGATTGGTGACCTCGATGGCCGGCTGCGGGGCCGAGCAGCCGCCCAGGGCGAAGGTGAGAGTGAGTGATCCCAGAATGGCCTCCCGAAACATGGCGCTCCCAACAGGCGCGGCATCCTCACCGATTTGAGGCGGCTGCGCCATCGGCTTTATCGACGGTTCCCCCGGTGTTCCTGAACCACATGATGTTCGCCAAAACGAGAACTGCGAACTCGCTCTCGCTTAGAGCAAAGGGAGAGTTTAGCCCCCGACCGGGGCCCGGGAAAGCCGGGCAGTGGTGATGGCGTCGATATTATGAGCGTTGGTGAGGGTCATCACCGTTGGAGCGAGGGAAGCGCAGGCTGAAAGCCCGCACTACAACAGAAGCAGGCCAAAGCCCGCACCACAAGCATCCCTCACAACTGGCGATTACTTCGCGGGGACGAACCAGATGTTGCGGAATCGGACCTGGTGGCCGTGGTCCTGGAGGTTGATGGGGCCGGGCTCGGGGTTGTCGCCGACGGGGGCGGCGGTGGTGACTTTGGTGACTTCCTGGTCTTTGTGAACGAGCACGCCGTTGTGGCGGACGGTGAAGAAGGCGTTTTTGACCCTCTTATTTCCCTCCCATTGGGCGGCCGTGAAGTCGATGTCGTAGGTCTGCCAGGTCATCGGCGGAAAACACATGTTCACGATGGGTTCGGCGATGCCGTAGATGGCCCCGCACTCGTTGTTTTTGCCTTCGAGGCCGAAGGAATCGAGGACTTGGACCTCATCGCGGCCCTGCATGTAGACGCCGGAGTTGCCACGGCCCTGATCGCGGCCCTTGGGCTCGTAGGGGAGGATGAATTCGATGTGCAGTGCGCCGGAGCCGAATTTTTGTTTGCTCTGAGTGCCTTGCATGAGCAGGCCGTCGTCGGTGACTTTTCCTTTTTCCCAGGCATCGGCATTTTTGCCGTCGAAGAGGATGATCGCGCCTTCGGGGGGCTTTGCGCCCAGGGTCGAGGATTCGCGCTCGGTCTTTTTCAAGGTGCCCATGACTTTGTCGCGCGAGTCGGTCATGGTGAATGCGCCGTTTTTGATGGTGCCGTTGAGGCGCGCGCCGGCGAAGGTGACCGAGTCATCTTCGCGAGCGCCGTCGGCTTTCACCTTGGGCTTGTCCTTGGTCCAGCCGTCGCCGGGGAGGCCGCCGGGATAGAAGACAGCGCGGAATTTTCCATCGCCCAGGGCAATCACCTGAATTCCGAATTTCTGAGCCCCCCTACCGCTGTCGATCTCGCCGGCGTACTCGCCCTGGAAGGGAAAGTCGGCGTCGGGTTTGGGTTGAGCTTGAGCGTGAACGAAAGCGCTCAGAATAAACAGTGCCGAGATGAATGTGGCTTTGAACATGCGCTCCTCAATCGGGTTTGAGCTTGTTGACGGTGTACCAGCCTATGTTGTTGCGAAGATCATTGCCATCAGCGCTCTTCACGCCGGGAATACGGATTTCATAGATCTTCAACGGTATCACTTCGGGGAGTTTGAGGTGGGCGACTTTCTTATCCGCGGAGAGAGTGATTTCGATCTCTTTGACTGACGTGCGATTGACTTCGGGGCCGCCGTATTTGTTTTCGTATTTGTAGCCGTAGTGTTGAACCGCATAAGACGCCGGTTTTTCGGCGGTGGCGGGATCGACGGCTTTCGTGAATGTGAGGTTGAAGCCATCTTTCGCCAATTCGATCTTCTGGATCTCGAAGGGCATTTTGCCGGTCCATTTGATCTGGCGCAGGCCCATCGTTCCCTTGCCCCAGCCGCGGTTGGTGATGCCGACGTATAGCGTGCCATCCGGCGCGAACGCTTCGCGGTTTGCGCCGACCAGATCATCGTGGGCGAGGAAGGGGAAGCATGCGCCCTGGAATTGGCCGTCAACCTTGTCGAGCTGGGCGCGCATGTAGAGGCGATTCGAGATGTCGCCGAGGAACATTTGCCCGGCGAATGGGCCGAATTTTCCATTGGTGGTGTCGAAGCGGGGCTCGGAGATTGATTTGCCCATGCGGTCGTAGGGGAAATAAATCACCGGGCGGGTGCGCATCTTGTCGAGCTCTTCGACGCTGGTGGTTTTGGGAGAGCCTTTGAAGCTCGGGTCGGCGGAAAGGCTGGAGGGGTGGCCGTAGAAGCGGCCTTTTTGGAGGTGGTGCAGGACGTTGGTGACGTTGAATTCGCCCTGGTTGTCGGTGGCAAAAATGTCGCCGTCGGGGGACATGCACAATCCATTGGGCGATCGCAGGCCGGAGGCGAAAGGAATCATCTCACCTTTGGGAGTCATTTGCAGACACCAGCCGCGATACTTGGCGGCCGCGCCCATGAAGGGCCCGCCCCAGGCGTCGGGGGCGTGGGAAAGATTTAAGGTGACGTAGAAATTGCCTTCATTGTCGCGGACCGGGCCGTAGGCATATTCGTGGTAGTTGCCGGAATAGCCGAAGGCGTCGGAGATTTTTTCGAAGCGATCGGCGTGGCCGTCGTTGTCGGTATCGATGATGCGGGTCAGTTCGCTGCGTTGCATGACGAAGATTTCGCCGGTGTCGCCGACGAGGAGGCCGAGCGGTTCCTGTAAACCGGAAGCGAAGCGGGTCCACTGATTGTTTTTCAGTGTCCAGATTTCCCCGCGGCGGGTGGAGATGACCAGGGAGTTGTCCGAGTTGAAGGCCATGCCGCCGACTTCGAGGGCGGAATTGTCGGGGGGTTTGACGTTGGAGAGCTCGTAATACTGGTCAGGAACGGCGTCGGCAAACGATGGCCCCGCAATCGCCAGGACCAAGAGCAAAATAGCGGCGAATTTACTTCTCATTTGCCATCCTTGACCAGAATTGTGACCGAGAAGACCGTCTTCGCCGCCGGATCGAGCCTCAGGACTTTCTGCATTTTCAGTTCCTGAAATTGCCCCTTGTCGGAGGAGATATTCAATGTTGGATCCTCCTGTGTCGCGAAATACACGGGCTTGTTCCCCGCTTCGATTTCGAAAGTACGGATGATGCCGATCCCCTTTTCAACTGGAGTGATCCGCTCGGTGACGGCGACGCCATCAACGGTATAGAAAAACTCCGGAATCTTCTTGTTGAGGCCGTAACCTTTGAACTCAAGCCGCGGCTCCTTATCGAGGTTGTCTATATAGATAGGAGAACCGGCCGGCGCTGTGTAAAACGCACGGCCGACGCGGCGGCCGCTGGAGTCGCCGCGGTCGGACCAGCCGCCGGTCATATCGATGAAGCCGCCGGTCCAGGCGTAGCAGAGCTGGCTGGATTGCGCATCGAAAACGTAAGAAGTCATGTTGGGAAAGCCGACGGCAATTGCGCGGATGATCCGGGCGAATTTGTTGTCCTTGCCGCCACCGTGCAGGACGCAGCGAATGAGCATCGGCTCATCGTCGGGAAGAAGAACATTCGTGGGGCGGGCATCGGTTCCCGGCGGCGGCTGCATGGCGCGGCCGAGGGAGATATACGCCCAGAGCGAATCGATCACGGGCGTGATCTCGTGTTCCGGTTTTCCGAAAAACAATGTCGGCATGGCGGTGCCTTGTTGAATCCGATTGGGTTCGCGCACCCAGCGATAAAACCAGTCGCGGCGGAGGCGGGCGGACATGCCGGTGATTTCCGGGCCGCGGGCGGGATCGAGGACGGTGACGGTGCTGCCGTTGAAAGTGTGGCAGGCGACGCAGCCCAGGCCGCGCTCGCCAGCGCCCATCATATTTCGGCCTTGCTTGATCAGGTCGCGCGAGGGGAACAGGCCTTCATCTTCCGCCTTTGGCGCGGAGGCGGCGACGATTTGATTGACCAGTGGCCGGATTTGCGGGCCGAAATCGGGCATGCGATGGGTTATCCAGGGGCGGGAGCGCTGTTTGTCGTTGAGGACCGAGCTGATGTATTCCTCGCGGAGTTTGTGGGCGACGCCGGTGAGGGGTGGGGTGATGTCGAAGCCCTGTTTGGAGGTGGTGTAGTCGAGGGAATGGCAGGCGCGACAGTTGAAGCGCTGGGCGTTTTCGTAGAAGGCGTAGGAGGGAGCGCGCGACTGGTCCGGCTGGTTTTTGTAGGAGCGGAGGAAGCTGGTGAGGGCGGTGTGCTGGTCGGCTGTGAGAGAGAATCTGGGTGCGGGGGATTTGGGATTGGGGGAGAGGCAGCCGTTTTCGGGATTGAGTTTGGAGAGTTCGGGGGCGAATGTTGCGGTTGAGGCGAGGGGTTTGCCTTTGTCTATCTCTAATGTGTGGCAATTGAGGCAGCCGGAGGATTGAACAAGCTGTTGGCCGCGTTTGGCGTCGCCGGCGGGGATTTCTTTTTCGAATTCGGGGGTGTGGGATTGGACCAGATGCGCCGCGAGCGCGGCCGCTTAGTCGCGCTGGAGGAGCATGTTGGGCATTCGGCCGGCGGGATCGACTTTGAATGGATCGAGGAGATAGCGGGTGAGCGCGCCGGGAGAGATTTTGGAGCCAAGGCCATCGAGGGATGCGCCATCCATATCGTGACAGGCGAGACAGCCAATCGTATTGAACAGCTCGCCGCCTTTTTTGATGCGGTCGGCATTTTTGTAGTCTTCCTCCTGATAGCGGCGGAAATCGGTGAGCTTGGAGAGGAAAGCGGTAACGTCGCTCACATCCTTTGCGTCAACCAGCAATACCGGCATCATCGCCTGGGCGCGAAAGTGCTGAGGATTTTGCAGCCATTGATAAATCCAACTGGCGGATGCGCGGGAGCCGACTTGCGAAAGATCGGGACCGCGGCGGCCGATCATCGAGTCCGATTTGGGATTGTGGCAGGCGATGCAATTGAGTTCCTGGGCGAGGAGGCGGCCCTGCTGGATTTGGCCATCGGTGTCGGCTGCGTTGGGGATTTCATTGTGAGAGAGCACGTTGCTGGGGAGCGGTTCGAGGGGGAAGTAATCGGATTGCCATTGCAGGAGGAGCCGCGCCGGGCCGGGCTTGCGGAGGAAGTCGATGGAGATGGGGTGGTCGCCTTCGTCAAGTTTGATTTCCTTGTCGGTGACTTTCTGGTTATCGATCAGGATGTCGGCGTCGGCAATGAATTTGTATTGGCCAGCGCGGATGATTTTGATCAGGCCGGTGTAGTGGGCGGAGAATTGGGGGGTGAGTTGGGGATGGATCGATTCTTTGTCTTTGAGGATGAATGCGGGTGAGGGAGTGATGGTGGTGATGCGGAGGTCTTTGGAGGAATACGTGGCGATCAGGCCGGGCGGTGGGCCTTCGGTTTTGGCGGCGTGGGCGGCCGGTGCGAAGAGCGAGAGAATAATCAGGCAGTTGAAGCGTAAGGACACTCAGGCTCCTCCGACATAACTATGGGAACGTGCAGACAATGATCAGTACCACAGAGCATCGCAAATGTGGAGCGGGGGGATAAGCTATTGCGTCAGTGAGTCATCGATGCATTGACTCATTTGGGGAGCGATCGATGCGACGATTTCAGATCAAACTAACCCCCCTGCTGCTTCTGGGCCTGATGATCTCGGCAGCGCGAGGGGAGGATGCGTTTTATCGGGTGGGGGTGGATGAGTTGAAGATTATCGAAGGGGAACTGCCGGCGGTGCCCAAAAGCGGCGGTCCCAAATGGGGAGCCGGGCTGAACACGATGGCGCCATACGCGCGGCTGGAGGGGGCGGGGGCAGTTTTTGTTGAATTTCACGCGGATTGGCCGCTGCCGGCGCGCGGGCCGCTGAACTTTCGCAACACACTGCTGGTGCGGGCGGAAAAGGGGAAGGAGGTGCGCGGGATTTTGTATCTGCCCAGGTCGGATTGGAGCGGGATGACGCAGGTTCGGTTTGAGATTCCGGCCCTAAAGGCGAAGGCGGAGGCGCGGAAGGATTTTTATGAGGGGAAGCGGGTGCATTATGCGCGGCTGGTGGAGAGTGGGGTCCCGGGAGGAGCGTGGTTGCGACATGAGATGGAGGCGGCGGCGAAAGAGTTGGGACAGGAGGTGAAGGCCGAGGCGCGGGCGGGGCGGCGCGCGGATGATCTGGGAGCGACATTTGGCCTATTCAGCGGCGGTCAGGCGGTGGCGGAGAATTTGGCGCTGGAGCGGGTTTTGAAGCCGGCGGGAGAGGGACAGAAGGACACGATCAAGGTTTCGGCGATGCGGGGGATCGAGGTGAAGGGGATTGAATGGGGGCCTTATATCAAGGATGCCAAACCGGCGCTCGATCCGTTGGCAGAGTTGATTCCGGAGGATCAGCATGCGCTTTTTATTCCTTCGTTTGAGGCGGCGATGGCGCTGATGGAGGAAGGAGATGGGATTGCCGGGGCAGCGCTGCCGATGGCCGAGTCGCGCGGTGAGGATGCGCAGGTTTTGGTGCGATATCAGCGGCAAGTGGGATTGTCGGCCGGCGCGCTGGCGAAGCTGGTGGGGCCGAAGGTGATTGGGAGCATCGCGGTGACGGGATCGGATCCCTATCTGCGGGTGGGGAGCGATGTGGCGGTGATTTTTGAGGCGAAGGATGTGGGAGCTCTGAAGAAATTGCTTTCAGCGCAGATCGCGATCGCCGCAAATGGGGCCAGGGATGCGAAGACGTCGGCCGGGGCGATCGATGGCCTTGAATACAGTGGAGTTGTTTCGCCGGATCGGAAGATTTGTTCCTACCTGATGGAAATCGGGCCGGCGGTGGTGGTTTCGAATTCGCTCGAGCAGTTGAAGCGAATGGTGGATGTGAAAAAGGCGAGATTGGGCAGCCTTGGGGCGCTACCGGAATACCGGTTTTTCAGGAGCCGCTATGCGCGCGGGAATGCCGAGGAAACGGGGCTGCTGATCATCAGCGATGCGACGATCAGGCGGTGGTGTTCGCCGCGGTGGAGGATTGCCGATTCGCGCCGGACCCGGGCGGCGGCGGTGATGAGCGCGGTTGGCATGGATCATCTGGATGAACGATTGCAGGAGAAATCGGCCAGGATCGCCTCAAAATGGGACGATGGAGGAGAGCTGACGCTGGAAAATGGAAGGGTGCGCTCATCAAATTACGGAATGACGCAGTTTATGACGCCCATCGTCGAGCTCGAGATGGAGCGGGTGAGCGAGGATGAGGCGCTGGCGTATCAGAATTGGCGCGAGGCGTATGAGGGGCGCTGGCGGGGATTTTTTGATCCGATCGCGATGAGAATCACTGCGCAGCCGCAGCGGCTGGGGGTGGATGTGACGGTGATGCCGCTGATTGGCGGGACTCAGTATCGCGATTTCGTGAACATCTCGCGCGGGGCGAAGATCGGGCCGGGCGATGGCGATCCGCACGGGGCGATGGTGCAGTTGGTGGTGGCGATAAATAAAGATTCGGACGCGCTGAAGAGCGGCGCCGAGTGGCTGGAAGACTTCGCCAAACCGCTGAAGCTGGATGCGCTGGGTTGGATGGGGGATTCGGTGGCGGTTTATTTTGACGATGATGCGTATTGGAATGATTTGTTGAAGGCGGGAGGCTCGGAGGAATTTCAGAGGAAAAATTTGGGCCGGTTGCCGATGGGAATCAACATTGAGTCGGTCGATGGATTGAAGCTGACGGCGTTTTTGGCGGGTTTTCGCAGGGTGGTGGACAAGGTTGTGCCGGAGGCCACGGTGTGGGATGTGGTGCCGCACAAGGTGCAGCCCTATGGGAAGATCAGCCTCAGTGAAAAAGGGAAGAAGGACTGGCACCTATTGGACGATTCGGCGGGGGACTGGGCCATTTATTACACAGCGCTGCCGGATGCGCTGGTGATTTCGATGTCGGAGGAGGTGATCCAGCGGGCGCTGTTGCGGTCGGAGACGCGAACGACGGATCGGTTGCAGGGCAAGAAGCAGCCGGCGGCGACGCGGCCGTATCTGGGCCCGCACCTGGCGGCGCAGGTCGAGGGCACATTCATCGAAAAGATGGGCCTGGCGCTTTGGCCGGAATACTCGAATGAAATGGCGGCCGTGGCATGGGGGAATATTCCGATTCTCAATGAGTGGAAGCGGATGTATCCGCGGGAAAACCCGGTGGGGCTGCACGAGAAATTATTTGGCGTGAAGCTGATCGGGCCGGATGGGAGCGGGTATGTGTGGAATGAAAAGTGGGGAACGATGGAGTCGGTGCGTTATGGTTGTCCCGGCGAGCCGAAGACAGGGCCAAACGTGCCCAGGGCGCTGATGGGATTGAAGCTGATCAGCGGAGGGGTTGAGTTTGAGAAGGAGGGGCTGCGGGGGAGAGTGGTGATGGAGAGGGGCGCGAAGGCCGCGAAATGAGATACGGGCAAGATGCCCGTGCTACGCCAGGATCGGCTTCACCACATTTCCGAACACATCCGTCAATCGATAATCCCGCCCACTGTACCGATACGTCAGCTTCTGGTGATTCAATCCCATGAGATGCAGAATCGTCGCGTGCAGGTCGTGCACGTGGACTTTATTTTCCACAGCGTGCCAGCCATAGTCGTCAGTAGCGCCATACGCCATTCCGCCTTTGATGCCGCCGCCGGCGAGCCACATGGTGAAGCCGAATGGATGGTGCTCGCGCCCGTCAGTTCCCTCGGCCGTCGGCGTCCGCCCAAATTCCCCGCCCCATACCACCAGCGTTTCATCCAGCAGCCCGCGCGATTTGAGATCCTTTAACAACCCGGCAATCGGTTTGTCGGTGGCCAGGCAGTTGTTGGGCAGTTCGGTTTTCAAACCACCATGCTGATCCCAAAGCTGGCAACTGCTGCGCTTGGAAGTTTGCGTGTGATACACCTGGACCATGCGCACGCCACGTTCGGTCAGCCGGCGGGCCAAAAGACACTGCTTGGCGAAAATATCCGTCGGCCCATCACCCACCCCGTAAAGTTTCTTGGTCGCATCCGATTCGCCTGTGATGTCAAAAGCCTCCGGAGCCGCCGTCTGCATCCGAAAAGCCAGCTCGAAGGATTGAATGCGGGCGCTGAGCCGCGAATCCTCATCCCGCGCGGCCTGGTGCATCGAGTTGAGCTGCTGGAGCAGGTCAAGCTGCTTGCGCTGAATCAGCTGGGAAAACCGGGTGTTCTTGAGATTCGAAATCGGATCATTGAGATTCGAAACCAGCGTGCCCTGATATCCGGCCGGCAGGAAACTGGCGCTCCAAAGCGGCGCACCCTGCGCCGGCTGCGAAGGCGAGAGCACAACAAACCCCGGCAGATTCTGATTTTCACTCCCCAGCCCATAAAGCAGCCACGACCCAATGCACGGCCGGCTAAACGCCTGCTCGCCGGTGTTCATCTGCAAACACGCGCCATTGTGATTGATGTTGTCCGCCACCATCGAGCGGATGACGCAGATGTCGTCGATGCACGATGCGACATTGGGGAAAAGCTCGGAGACTTCGATACCGGATTGGCCGTGTTTCTTGAATTTGTAGGGCGAGCCCAGCAGGTTGCCGGTCTTGGTGCGCACCAGCTTGGGCATTTCGAAGGGAAGGGGCTTGCCGGACTGGGCCTGAAGTTTGGGCTTGGGGTCGAAGAGATCAACGTGCGAGGGGCCGCCGGACATGAAGAGGAAAATGACCCGCTTGGCTTTGGCGGCGAATTGAGGATTGGCGATTTGCGAGGCGAGGAGATCGCTGGAGAAAAGATTGGCCAGGCCGAGCATGCCAAAGCCATTGGCGAAATGCTTGAGCATTTGGCGGCGGCTGGGGATGGATCGTTCATTGGTCATGATTGGCCGTAGGGGCGGCTTGGGCCGCGGCTGGAGTCGGGACGGCGGCTAAAGCCGCCCCTGCATAAATTCCCGACGTCATTCATATTTAGTCCAGGTACGCAAACTCGTTTGCGCACAGCAAAACCTGGCAATAACTTTCCCACGCCAGATTCTGCTCCGGCGCGGCCTTAATCGCCGCCTGGGCAATCTCGACTTCCTTCTCCGAGGGCGGACGGGAATAGAGCGTTTGATAGAGCCACTCGATCCGGGCTCTGGGCGTCAGGCCGTGTTTTGCGGACAAATCCGCGAGGGCCTTGGTGCGCTCAAGAGCAAAGGGATGATTCATTAAAAACAGCGCCTGCGGAGCGACCGTGGAATCGATGCGTTTTTCGGCGATGGTCATTGGATCGGGGGCATCAAAAAGCATGCGATAATTGCTGCGATCGGAACG
>JBGPEF010000108.1:0-12718 GCA_041482675.1 Tepidisphaeraceae bacterium
CGATCTGCTTGCGGATCGCCTTCATGTCATAAGGCTCGTTGTAAGCCAGCGGATACCTGACCGCATCGTGATAGATCTGCACATCCGGCAACAGCGCCAACAATTCCGGCTTTGCCGCCAACTCTTTCTTGAGCTTTTCAATTTCCTCCCCCAGCGCCTTCGCCCCCGCCTCCACATCCGCCCTGTCCCCCGGCGTCATCGCCTTGGGCACTGGCGGAATTGGCCGCACATTCGCCACCAGATTATCCGCCGGACCATCGGCCCAAAGGGCCGCGCTCACCAGCAGCACCGGGATGACCTTCCAAAAGTGCATGAAATCCCTTCTCAGCCCCAGCGGGGCCATAGATGGTAGCCCACGGCGCAAGCCGTGGGTTAAGACGCGCATCAACCAAGAGCCCCGGAGGGGCGTAAGAGCTTGTTCCGTACCGCAGGACTCACGAGCTTGGATCATCAGGGTTGCTCATAGAGCACCCTGCCTTCCTGCTCAATGATTCGGATCAACGAATTGTCATAAGTGCGCCGCTGACGCACCTCCTGCGGCGTATATACAACCACGTCCATCGACCAGCGTCGCGGCCCGAAAAGCTTGTAGATTGCCCGGATACGATCGATCGGCCGCAGTTCGCTCGCCATCTCCACCATCAAATCGAGATCGCTGTCCGGTCGCGCATCGCCGCGAGCGCGACTACCAAACAGAATAATGCGCGTAGGACGAAACGCCTCCACAATGCGCTGTGTGATCTGCTCTATCGGGGGCTGCTCAACCATGGACACCTGGTCCATTTTCGCATTCTTCATCGTGCTACGCCAGAATCTCTTTCACCAACTGCCCATGCACGTCCGTCAACCGGAAATCCCGCCCCGCGTATCGATAGGTAAACTTCTCATGATCAAATCCCAGCAGATGCAGGATCGTCGCGTGCAGATCATGCACGTGCACCACATCCTTCACCGATTTAAATCCAAACTCATCCGTCGCCCCGTGTACAATGCCGCCCTTCACTCCGCCTCCCGCCAGCCACATCGTAAACCCGTGATTGTTATGATCCCGCCCATTGACCTTCCCGGCATTCGCCCCCGCCTGCGGCAATTCCACCGTCGGTGTCCGGCCAAATTCCCCGCCCCAGATCACCAGCGTATCCTCCAGCATCCCCCGCTGCTTCAGATCTTTTAACAATGCCCCAATCGCCTGATCGCACTGCTTGGCCAGATTCCGATGCCCCACCTCGATGTCATCATGATTATCCCAGGGCTGCCCCGCCCCATGCCAGACCTGAACGAATCTCACGCCCCTCTCCAGCAACCTTCTCGCGATCAAAATCTGCCGCGCCTGCGTCCCCTCGCCATACATCTTGCGGATGTGCTCCGGCTCGCGCGATACATCAAACGCATCCTCCGCATCGCTCTGCATCCGATACGCCAGCTCGAATGACTGAATCCGCGACTCCAGTTGCATGTCCTGCTGCCGCTGCTCGATGTGCCTGCGATTCAGCTTCATCAGCAGATCAAGTTGCCTCCGCTGTTCCGCCCCCGAAATACTCTTATTGCGGATGTTCTCGATCAGCTTCTCCACATCCGTGTGCTGCGTGTCGATATATGTCCCCTGGAACACCCCCGGCAAAAATCCGGCCTGCCAGTTCTGCGATTCCTGAATCGGATATCCCCCCGGACACAGCACCACGAACCCCGGCAGATTCTGGTTCTCGCTCCCCATTCCGTACGTGATCCAGGATCCCATCGACGGCCGGATCGCCCTTGCCTCGCCGCAATTCATCAGCAGCAGCGATGGCTCATGGTTCGGCACATCCGCCTGCATCGATCGGATCACGCAGATGTCATCAATCGACTCGGCCGTGTGCTTGAAGATCTCGCTGACCTCGATCCCGCTCTGCCCATATTTCTTGAACTTGAACGGCGAGGGAAACGCCGCCCCCGTCTTCCGCTCGGTTTTATAATTCGGAATCGGCAGCATCTTCCCCGCGTATTTGTCCAGCGATGGCTTGGGGTCGAACGTGTCGACATGCGACGGCCCGCCATTCATAAACAAATGGATGACCCGCTTCGCCTTCCCCAGATATTGCGGCCCGTGCGGGAGCAGGGGGCTCATGCTCGAAATCCCACCTCCGGCCGCGCTCCCATAACCCGCGTCGCTCAAAATCGTCCCCAGCGCCAGCGCCCCCATCCCCATTCCGCACCGCGTCAAAAGCTGCCGGCGGGACAGCATTGAATCTCCGCGAAAAAACGGATTTGGACCGTGGTGTGACATATTGGCCATTCTACCCTTCACTACAGGCCCCCCCCCACCCGCGTTGACCATCAATCGTAGGGAGGGCACTGGCCGCGTTCTCAAAAATCATTTCAGCTATCCCATTATCCAGACGATGAAACCATGTCTTTTGGAGGTATTAACCAGCATTAGCAACGAACTCACATTCCACGGGTCCGGAAATAATTCGTCCACCGAGACGGCCGATCCTTCAAACTCGCTCCGCAAGCAGGTCGAGGCCGAAAAACAGGCCAAAATCGAAGAGCTGCTTGCGCCTTATCGGGTGAAGCGCGCCGAGCTTCAGGCCAAGCGCGAAGAACTCGCCCAGGGCTTGGATGAAGTGGACAAGTCCCTTAACGAGCTCGACGGTGTCATCACCCAGGTCGAGACCAGCGTCGGCCTGCATCCGACGAGTTCCAAGCGGAAAAAGCACGCCGCCCACAAGCGCCCCGCCCGGCCGGCTGTCGACCAGGACTGGGTCATCCAGAAGCTGCGCGAGCGCCACATGAGCTTCACCGAACTCACCCGGCTGGCCAAGGAAGAAGACTTCAAGCCCGCCAGCGTTCGCACCGTTCTGACCAAGCTCCAGGAAGCCAACCTGGTCCGCGTCAACGACGGCGAGCACTACGAAGTGGTCTGATCAACTACAAGATACACCCCTCAATACCCTCTCCCGGAACGCCGGGAGAGGGTAGGGTGAGGGTCTCTTTGAAAGTTGAGAGTTGGAAGTTGAGCGTTGGACGTTGCAGTCGTAGGGGCGGCTTCAGCCGCCGTCCCCCAGCTCCCGCTTTGACACCACCGCGCGCCCCTTTTAGCATGCCGAAGTCTAACCCACTTCGCATCATGAACAAACTGCTCCTTCTCTGCGGCGCAATCCTTCTCCATCTTTCATCAATGGCCTTCGCCGCTCCCCCCGACGACGGCAAACTCCGCATCATCTGCTTCGGCGCCCACCCCGACGACTGCGAGCTCCAGGCCGGCGGCGTCGGCGCTCTCTGGGCCGCCCAGGGCCACCATGTCAAATTCGTCTCCGTCACCAACGGCGACATCGGCCACTGGCGCGAAGCCGGCGGCCCACTTGCCCTCCGCCGCAAAAACGAAGTGCAGCAAGCCTCCACCCTCCTCGGCACAAGCGTCGAAGTCCTCGACAATCACGACGGCGAGCTCATGCCCACGCTCGAGAATCGCCAAAAGCTGATCCGCCTCATCCGCGAATGGAAGGCCGACCTGGTCCTCAGCCCCCGCCCCTACGACTATCACCCCGACCATCGCAACACATCCCTTCTCGTGCAGGATGCGGCCTACATGGTCACCGTCCCGTTCATCTGCCCCGACACGCCCCATCTCAAGGACAACCCTGTCTTCATGTACTACACCGATCGCTTCATGAAGCCCAATCCCGCCCAGGCCGATGTCATCGTGAATATTGATTCGGTGATGGAGAAGAAACTCGACGCCCTGGCTGTCATGGAATCCCAGTTCCTCGAAGGCGGCGCCAACGGCAACGAATCCCTGGCCGGAAAAACCCCCGAGCAGCGCCAGCGCCGCGCCCAGGTGGTTCGGCAGAATTTCTCCAACCGCTATCGCGGCGTCGCCGAGCGCTACCGCAAGGAACTGGCCTTCTGGTATGGAAAAAACGATGGTGACACAACCAAACACGCCGAAGCCTTCGAAATCTGCGAATACGGCCGCAAACCCAGCAACGAAGAGCTGGCCAAACTCTTCCCCTTCTTCCCCCAACCCCCCGCAAAACAGTGATCGGAACCCCGGATATACATCCGGGGCTTCATCGGTGACCAGCGCGAACTCTGCGGAACCCCGGATGTACATCCGGGGCTTTTTCCGTGCATCGACCGACCCGATTATTCAATCCACAAACACAAACTCATTCCCCGCCAATAACACCTGCGCATATTTCTCCCACGGCGTCAGCGCCCCCCTTGCCGGAATCGCCGGCCCCTTTTGCTTCTCGTAATTCACAAACTCCACTCCCATCGCAATCTCCTCCGCACTCGCCTCCCGCGAATACAACACCCGATAAATCGCCCCGACTTTCTTCTCCGCCTCGCCAGCCTCCGCGATCTCCTTCCTCATCATCAAATGCCGCGCCTGTTCCATCGCAAACGGGCTGTTCATCAGATAAAGCGCCTGTTGCGGCACGGTGGTGACGTATCGCTGCGGGCTGTGCGTGTCGGGCGACGCAAAATCAAACGCCCGCCACAATGCCGGCAGATTCTGCCGGTCGATGAACCCGTAAAGCGTCCTTCGATTGCTCGCGGGCAAATCCACCGCCCGCCCGCCGATCGTCATGTCGAGTTGCCCACTGGCAAACAGCAACGAATCCCGTGTCCCCTCAAAATCCAACCGCCGCCGATTCATCCGCCACAGCAGCGTGTTCTCCATATCGATCGCCCGCCCCGACGGCCGGTCTTCGCTGCTCTGCTGATAGACGGCCGACAGCATGATCAGCCGATGCATCTTCTTGATCGACCATCCATCCTCCACAAATCGGATCGCCAGATAATCCAGCAACTCCGGATGCGTCGGCGCTATCCCCCTTGTCCCAAAATCACTCGGCGTCCGCACCAACCCAAATCCAAAATGCTCCAGCCAGATCCGATTCACCATCACCCGCGCCGTCAGTGGATTGGATTTGGATGCGATCGCCTGCGCCAGCTCCAGCCTCCCGCTCCCCTTCTTAAATGGCTCGCGCTTCCCCGGCGACAAAATCGCCAAAAACTGCCGCGGCACCGCCGCCCCCGGGTTTCCCGCATTCCCCCGCACAAAAATCGTCGGATTCACCGGCGTCGGCGCATCATTGAGCACCATCGCCTTGGCCGGCGCTCCCGGATGCGTCACCGTCAGCGCATCCACCTTCTTCCTCAGCTCGCGAATTTTGCTCTGATCATCCCGCTGGAAAAGCGAATCCGCCTCGGCCAGCGAAACATTCGTCGGCGTCAGCTCCCCATATAAAACCTGCCGAAGTTGCTCCTCATTCGCATCCGCCAGCTTTTCTTTCTTATCAAAACCGGCAATCACCTTGGCATATCGCCCGGCCGCATCCTGCATCGACGCGATCGGCTTCTCATTGAGCGCGGCCAACACCAGCGGATTGATCGGCTTGCTCTTATCCTCCGCCAGCTTCGCGATCGCGCTGCTCCCCTTGGCCGCAACCTCTTTCGACTCAATCCCCCGCAACGCGTGCCACGGCGCCCATACCGGATCGTGGGCGGAGGCCGTCTTCTTGATGTAATTGTGCCACCGCTCCACCATCCCCCGGCTCACCGAGTGCTTTGTCGCCGCATCTCTAAATTGTTCCTTCGTCCCGCCGCTGGTCTCCAGGCTGGCCAGCAAGGATGACTCAATCTGCTTGGCCGACCGTGTCCCCGCCACCAATTCCCCAAACCGCTTCTGCTTGAATTTCTCAACCTCCGCTTCCTCCTCCTTCAATTCCTTCTCATAGGCCGCCGTCTGCTGCGGATTCACCGCCGCCCCACCCAGTGACGGCGGATCGGCCGGCTCCACCGAGCTGGCAAAAATCCCATACAAAGAGTAATAATCGGCCGTCGGTATCGGATCGAACTTGTGATCGTGGCACCGCGCACACGCGACCGTCAGTCCCATCGTCCCCCTTGCAACCACATCAATCCGATCGTCAATAATGTCCGGCTGCTGGTTTAGAAATCTGCGGCCCAGGGTGAGAAATCCCATCGCCGCCAGCGGCCGCTTATCCTCCCCCAAAGGCAGTTGATCGGCCGCGATCTGCTGAATCAAAAACTGGTCATAAGGCAGATCCTCATTGAACGCCCGTACCACCCAGTCTCTATATGTATAGGAATACGGATACCGCCGCTCCTCCTCAAACACATACCCCTTCGAATCCGCATACCGCGAAACATCCAGCCAATACCTCCCCCACCGCTCCCCATACTGCGGCGACGCCAGCAGCCGATCCACCACTTTCTCAAATGCATTCGGCGACGGGTCCGCCAAAAACGACTCGACATCCTCAATCCGCGGCGGCAATCCGGTCAAATCAAACGTCGCCCGGCGAATCAGCGTCCTCCGGTCCGCCATCGGCCCGCAGGTCAGTCCCCGCTCCTCCAACTTCGCCTGCACAAATCGATCCACATCCGTCTTCGCCCACCCTCCATGCACCACCGGCGTCACTTGCGCCTTGGGCGGCACGAACGACCAAAACTTCCTCGCCTCCGCCAACTGCTCTTCGGGAGATTTAGCCGCCGCCTTCTTCTCCGCCGCCGGATAAGCCGCCCCCATCTTCACCCACTGCTCAAAATCCTTGACCTGCCCATCCGACAACTTCTGCTTCGGCGGCATCTGCAAATCTTCATCCTTATATCGCACCGCCTTGATCAGCAAACTCTTCTCCGCATCCCCGCTCACAATCACCACCCCCGAATCCCCGCCCTTCTCCAAATCTTCCTTCGTATCCAGCTTAAACTTCCCCTTCAGCTTCTTCGCCGTCGCCGAATGGCACTCATAACACCGCTCCACCATCACCGGCCGAATCTTCTTCTCAAAAAACTCCACCCCCTCCGCCGTCGGCTCCGCCCCGCGCGCAAAGCCAGCAGCAGCCCCGACTAAAGCCACAACCATCCCTGCATACCATCGAACCATTCGCATCTCCGTAGGGTGCGGCTTGCCGCACCATCCTCTCTCCTCTACAACTCCCGCTCATATCTCGTTTAACGACTTCTCCCCCCGTGCAACGCCACCCAGAATCTCCCTCTGCCTCTCCGTCCACCACCTCGCCCTCCCCATCTCCATCCCCTCCACCCCAAATCTCCTCCGAATCTCCCTCCTCAATTCCTCCACCCCCTCCCCTCTTATCGCCACCATCCTGATCCCTTCACCCGCCTCCCACTCTCCCTTCCGATCCACCTTATTCACGACGACCACCGCCCCCGGGTATTTCCTCACCAACTCCATCTGCCCCTCTCTCCCCTGCGTCTGATCCAAAACCACAATCACCAAATCCGCCCCCCGCACCTCCTCCCCGCTCCTCTCAATCGCCTCCCGCTCAATCTCATCCCCCATCCCGCGAATCCCCGGCGTATCCACCAGCATCACCATCAGCCCATCAATATTCGCCAACTCCCCCACCCAATCCCGCGTCGTCCCCGCCACATCCGCAACGATCGACCTCTCCCGCGCAAACAACTGATTCGCCAGAGTCGACTTCCCAACATTAGGCACCCCCACAATCGCCACCGTCGGCGTATGCAGCAGCCACCACAAACTCTCATCCTTCAAAATCCCTGCCGCATCTTCCTTCCCAACTGACTTCCCAACTGACTTCCACGCCTCCACCTGCGAAAGCAACACTGCAATCCCCAACTCCGTCCCCGCCAACGGCAGCGCCGCCATCACCTCCCTCTCCAAAACCGTCCCCCCATCCATCATCTCCAGCGCATCCTCGATCACCTCGAATCCATAGCGCTCCGCCAGTTCCAGAACCGCCCTCACCACCCAAACCCCCCCATGCAAATTCAAATCCACAAAATCCCCCTCCCTCACCACCACCGCATCATCCAACACAATTTCCCCATCTCGAATTTCCCCATGCACACACTTTCCCTCAATCACCTTCTTCGAAAAGTGTTTCTCAAGAAAATCCCCCACGCCTTCGCCCCGCAGCCTGATGACCGCAATCGCCCCCACCCCCTTTGGCGTCATCACCATCACCAGATTTCTTCTCTGCGTCTCTGCGTCTCTGCGTCTCTGCGGTTGCATTCTCTTCCGCCTCAACTCTCATGCTTAATGTAATGCTCCGCATACGCCAGCGCAATCCCATACAGCGTCAAATCCGGCGCAATCGCATGCACCAATTCCCATCCCTCAAACAGCTTCGCCGCATCCCCCCCCGTCGCAATGATATCCGGCCAGAATCCCAGCTCCGTCGCATAGTTCTCCACCACCTCCTTCACCAAACCCCGAATCCCATGAAATACCCCCAGCAAAATAGCGTCCTTCGTATTCTTCCCAAACGCTCCCTTCGGCATCGCCAATTCCACCTCCGGCAGCCTGGCCGTCTTCTCGTGCAGCGCCTTGAGCATCACCCGCGCCCCCGGCGCGATCGCCCCTCCTAAAAATTCCCCCGCATCATTACAACAATCCACCGTAATCGCCGTCCCCGCATCGACCACCACACACGCCTTCTCCATCTGCTCATACGCCGCCGCCACATTCACCACTCGATCCACCCCCGTCTCCTCCGGCTTCTCCGTCAAAACCTTGATCGGCAAATCCAATTCCCTCCCCACCCACTCCACACTCTTCCCCGTCACCTTCTCCACGATGTGCTCCAGCTCCTCATTCAAAACCGGATTCACGCTCGCCCCCGCCACCGCCGCATCCTCCCTCCCCTCAATCCTTTTCCACGCATCCGCAATCTTCCCCGCCCAGTCCGCCCGATTCTCATGTGCAATCCGCACCGATTGCACCAGCTCCCCCCCCACAAACGCCCCCACCGCCAGCCGGGAATTGCCTACATTTAAAACCAGCAGATTGATATCCATCCGCAAAGTATAGTCTTCACCGCCATTCCCATGTAGGGTGTGCTTCAGCACACCGCTATGATCTTGTGCCACTGGCAGCTTGCTGCCAGTGTCCTTTTTCGGAGCAACCGTGAAAACCTATTCCAACTACATCAACGGCCAATGGACCCCCACCGTCTCCGCCAAAACCTTCCCAATTCACAACCCCGCCCATCGCTCCGAAATTGTCGGCCAATGTCAGGTCTCCAATGCCGTCGATGTCGAGCACGCCATCGACGCCGCCAGCAATGCCTTCGACAAATGGTCCGCCACCCCCGCCCCCAAACGCGGCTCCTACCTGAAATCCGCCGCCCAACTCCTCCAAAAACGCCGCGATGAAGCCGCCACCCTCCTCGTCAAGGAAGAAGGCAAAATCATCGCCGAAGCCAAGGGCGAAATCGACCGCGCCATCGGCCTCCTCGACTTCTACGCCCACCAATATTCCCTCCTCTCCGGCTCCACCATCCCCTCCTTCATGGACAATCGCTTCCTCTACACCCTCCGCGTTCCCCTCGGCCCGATCGCCCTCATCACCCCCTGGAATTTCCCCAGCGCCATCCCCATCTGGAAATCTGCCCCCGCCCTCCTCTGCGGCAACACCATCATCCTCAAACCCGCCGAACAAGCCCCCCTCTCCGCACTCCTCATCGCCGAAATCTTCCACGAAGCCGGCCTGCCCCCCGGCGTCTTCAATCTCCTCACCGGCGACGGCCCCAATGTCGGCGAACCACTCACCAGCGATCCCCGCATCAAGGCAATTTCCTTCACCGGCTCCGTCGAGGTCGGCAAATCCATCGCCCGCAAGTGCGCTGACCGCCTCATCCGCATCGGCCTGGAAATGGGCGGGAAAAACCCCCACATCGTCCTCGAAGATGCCGACCTCGACCGCGCCACCACCGACCTCACCATCAGCGCATTCTGGGCCGCCGGCCACAAATGCACCGCCGCCTCCCGCGCAATCCTTCTCGAACCCATCCACGACGCGCTCCTGGATAAACTCGTCAAACGCACCGCCGAGCTCCGCGTCGGCGACGGCCTCGATCCCAACACCCAAATCCCTCCCGTCCTCGATGAATCCCTCTTCAAAAAAATCACCGACTACATCGCCCTCGCCCAGAAGGAAGGCGCCAAACTCCTCACCGGCGGCAAACGCCTCACGGGGCCTCAATTCGACGACGGCTTCTATCTCTCCCCCGCCATCCTCTCGAATGTGACTCCGAACATGCGCATCGCCCAGGAAGAAGTCTTCGGTCCCGTCCTCACCGTCATCAAGGCCAAGGATTTCGACGACGCCATCAAGATCGCCAACCAATCGCAATTCGGCCTGTCCGCCGGCCTCTCCACCAAAAATCTCTCCCGCTCCCTCGAGTTCGCCCGCCGCCTCGAATCCGGCGTCATCCACATCAACAACCCCACCGCCGGCCTCGAACTCCAGGCCCCCTTCGGCGGCTGCAAAAACTCCACCAGCGGCCACCGCGAAATGGGCTCCGCCGCCATCGACTTCTACTCCCAACTCAAAACTATCTACATGGATGCGTAACGTCGAGAAAGAATGCTTAAACACAAAGCCCCGAAGAACACAAAGTTCACGAAGGCGCGCTCATCGCATCACGCAACTCGACTGCTCAATCTCTTCTAGATTTAGAACCAAAGAGTCCCGACTCCGAGCAACCGCAACACAACGAGTTGGCCTTTAGTGTCCTTCGTGCCCTTCGTGACTTTGTGTTTAATCCGCGGCCAGAGACTTTCACATTGACGAATCGCGCCCATTTCACTCCAATAACAGAACCCTATGCCCCCCTCCGCCGAGCGTGTCATCGAAGCCTTCCAGATCGCCACCGAAGAGAACGAAATCTCCTCCCTCCGCCATTTCAACGTCGTCAACCTGCCGGCCGAGGGCGAGCTGTGGATGACCGGCGACCTTCACGACCACCGCCGCAACTACGAAAAAGTCGTCCGCCACGCCGCCCTCGACGAAAATCCCCACCGCCACCTCATCCTCCATGAACTCATTCACGGCGACCGCTTCGACGCCACCGGCGCGGAGGGAAGCTGGCACATGCTCTTCCAGGCCGCCGAGCTGAAGTGCGATTTCCCCGGCCAGGTTCATTTTCTCTTGGCCAACCACGACCTCGCCCAGATCCACGGCGAAGGAATCATGAAAGCCGGCCTCTCCGTCTGCGAAGCCTTCTCCGCCGGCGTCAAACAGGTCTTCGACAACAACTCCGACAAAGTCGAAATCGCCATCAAGCAGTTTCTCCTGAGCCTCCCCCTGGCCGTCTCCGCCCCCAACGGCATCTTCTGCTGCCACTCTCTCCCCACCGATTCGCAAATCGAAAAATTCGACTTCAACATCTTCCACCGCCCCCTCACCGGCCCCGACTACGCCCGCCGCACCGGCCCCGTCTATCAACTCATCTGGGGCCGCCACATGAGCGCTGCCACCGCCACCACCTTCGCCGAAAAAGTCGAAGCCAAAATCATCATCAATGGCCATCAACCCCAGGAAGAAGGCTACCTCGTCAACGGCCCCAACCACCTGATCCTCGCCAGTGATCACAACCAGGGCGTCTTCCTCCCCATTGACCTGAGCGGAACCTACGACATGGACACCTTGGTCAGCCGCATCCAAAAGATCGCGACGCTGGAATAACCGTACCACGGGCGTCTTGCCCGTGGCTCTATCACCGTGGCACGGGCATCCTGCCCGTGGCTCTAAGTAGGAACGCACAAAGAATCATGCAGCTTTTTTGCCCAGCACGTCGTCATGATCGAACATGAAGCCCATTTTGCCGCGGTGGCCGTTGACCTGGCCGACGCCGCGTCGGAAGGCGGCGACCAGGTCGTCCATGGTCTCGAAAAGGACGTTGGCGATCACCGTCCGCTTCAGATGGCCCCACAGCCGCTCGATCAGGTTCAGGCTCGGGCAGTAGGGCGGCAGCCAGTAGATCTCGATCAGCTGGCGGTGTTCGTCCAGCCATTGTCCGACCGCTTTGGTGCAGTGGAAGCGGCCGTTGTCGCAGACCAGGCGGATCTTGCGGCCCGCGTAGGCGGCGACCAGCGCGATCAGGAACGCCAGGAAGTTCACCCCGCTCTTGCTGGCCGCGATGCTGTAGGTGATCCGGCCGGTCGCGTAATCGACGCCGCCGTAGACGACCTGTT
This sequence comes from Tepidisphaeraceae bacterium, assembly GCA_041482675.1. Lineage (GTDB taxonomy): Bacteria > Planctomycetota > Phycisphaerae > Tepidisphaerales > Tepidisphaeraceae > JBGPEF01. The sequence continues at coordinate 11,986 of JBGPEF010000108.1, forward strand.
TTTCGTTCCTCCCCGGCGCCGGCACCTCCGGCTGAATGCCGACCGGCGCCCACATGCGGGTCAGCGTGGGGTGGCGGTGGATCTCCACCTCGTCCTGGAACAGCAGCGCCTCGGCGGCGTTCTTCCTCAGCGCCTTTTTTTTAAAACCATCAGCTCGGCCTTGGACTTCTCGTACGCCGCCTCGTTTCGCTTGCCCTTCATCGTGTGCTTGGGATGTTGGAACGAGAACCCGTGGCGGCGCAAGAGGCGGCCGAGCTGGTCCGGGCCCAGGCGGACGCCGGTGGTCTTGGCCAGATGGGCGGCGAGCCGGGCGACCGACCAGGTCGAGAAGCCGTACCCCAGCGTGGTCGGGTTGGCCAGCACGGCCTGCCGCATCTGGCCGACGAACTCGGGCGTGGCCCGGCCGGGCCTGCCCGGCGGCTTGATGGGTCGAAGGGCGGCGACGCCGCCCTTGCGGTACAGTCGGCGCACCCGCACCACCGTGTCGCTGCCGCACCCCAGATCCTCGGCGATTGAGGCGATGGTGTCCCGGGAGTCGGACTTGAGGATGATCAGGCAGTTGCGAAAAACGTCGGCGGACTTGGCGGTGAAGCGAAGGCGATCCAGTTCGTCCCACTGCTCTTCCGTGAGCTTGATGCCCCAACCCATGAGAAGCTCCTGGCGGCTCCGCCGCCGTGTAAAGCATCATCATCGTTGGAAAAATTGAATGGATCAATTCGCGTTCCTACTTAGC
>JBGPEF010000109.1:0-12656 GCA_041482675.1 Tepidisphaeraceae bacterium
ATTCTCGATCTTCGTTTCCCATCCCCGGACCCGCTTTTTCAACCTTGGGACACAATTCCAGTCCCCCGGGACCTTTTCGGGACACAAAAAGGACCTAAAAAGGGCAACAATATACCTAATGCACCCCCCCACAATCTGTAGCTACTTCCGCTTCTTCGCGCGGATCATCTTCGTGACCTTTTTGGGCGCGTTTTTCATCAACTCCGCTTTGGGAGTGGTGAGGATACGACGGGCAAGAGCTTCGAAGCGTTGAAATTCATTCGGGTTATTTGATGATGGGGCCATGATGTCATCTCCTCATCCGATTCTCATTCCTAATTCTCTCATCATTCCAAAGGTATCGAGATAGGGTACTCCGAATTGCTTGCACACATTGGGGATTTTTATTTTCTTTTTCCCCAGCGGGTCATACGTCTCCAGCGTCACAACCGTGTGCCCGGCTGCCTTCGCATAGGCGACGATCCATCCATCGGCCCCCCTTGCAAATTCATCCTTGTATGCCTGTCTGTTTGGTAGCGCATACACCCAGTCCATGATCTTACCAACAGAGTCCACAACGTCGGGGCGCTTAGTGCTGACAAACGCCTCTACGCACCGGTTGCATGCCCATTCATAGAGCGGGTCGTCCTTGTCTTTCAGTTCGCTTTTTACGCGGTCAATGCTAACCACTCTTCCGGTCTTCGCGTGTGGCACCAGGAGCTTCCAGAACGACTCGACAAATTCGAATGCATAGTAAGTTTTGTATGCGCTTAGGTAGACGTTCGTATCGAGTACATAGTGTTTCGTGATCACCGCGATCCCCTATGTTTCAACACTGGCCGCATACGTTTCGAACGACTTTCCGCGCAGTCCGGTCAACGAATAGGCTTCCGTATGCAACGTCCTGCCCTCTCGCACAGCCCTGATTACCGCAGCGCCGAATCTACTGCCTACACGAAGTGGCTGCATGAGATTAAATCTACCACCACTCGACTCGGGTAGATTCTTGATATATGCCCTGTAAAACTTGAGGAATTCTCCGCGATTTATCAGGTTCAAATCAACCGCCCTTCTGGCGACAACAATTGCACTAACTTTGAAGACCCTTGCGAAATATTCAAACCTCGTTTGGCTTTCGCCGGTAGCGGATTGCCATCCTTCCAAAAACCGTGCGGCGGGCACCAAAAACTCAGCGGCGACACGATTGCAAGCTTTCTCGATTTGGTCTTGCGATGGCTCCATTTCCCACAGGTCAAAAATCGCGCTCTGTCCGAAGAACACATGAGCGAGTTCGTGCGCGAGCGTAAACATTTGCGCCGCTTTCGGGTCGGCTCCGTTAACGAAGACCAGAGGCGCGTATTCGTCCACCATAACGAATCCTCTGAATTCGTCTGGATCAAGGACGCGATGAGTGTTATTGCCGACAACGCCATTTGCAAAAACTAAAACGCCAGCGTCCTCCATTGCCTTCCGCATAGCTTTTAGGGCGTCTTCCCACGTCGCATATCGGCCTGCCCAAGCATCATCAATTCGGAGTGCGTTGCGCATGCGCTGGGCGACAGTTTCCGCACTCTCGTCGGCAGTCACGGAACCTACAAATGGCACTGGCGACTCGCCAGCATCTATTAGGTAGTCGCGCATCCAATCTTGCCGACGCTCCATCGTATGAATGGTGTCTAGCAAATCGGCGCTTGGCCGCCTAACAGCAGCGTCGGAGAGTGTACGGAAGTGGGGTATTGTCAGTTTCTCTTCGGGCGGCGCGCTCAGAAAGAAACTTCCGAACGGAGTGGTTGTCGCTCGCGAAAGCTCTTCAAGTTGATTCATGGTGGGCAGACTATCCCCACGAAGCCATTCGTGAATTCTTGGAAAACGAGAGCGCAGATCATCAATCGACGTGTTAGATCGGTCGATGGCCCATCGCAGCACAGACTCGTTCACCGCAATCCTTGTCATCGTTTCATGTCATTTATGTCTTTTACCGCGTCGTTGTCGCGGCCTCATGAGAGGGGCACCTGTTGCTGTCCATCCTGTCCAATCAGCGACTTGTACGTCAGTCGCTTGCCGGGAATGGATTGTAACACACCAACGAACCGGGCGCTATCGTTTAGTTTGCGATTATTAAACCGATACGCCTCTGCATCCAAATATCGGAAAAGGTGGAACGGTTCAATTGAAATGTGAGTGCCCTTGATGCACCGCTTAAAAAGGGACCAGAAGTTTTCGAGGCCGTTCGTGTGGATGTTTCCATCGACGTACTTCTCCGCATGGTCGATGATGGCGTGAAGGAATTCCGCGTCCAGCCCGCCATAGCCAACCCAGCTATCAGTGAACATCTGAGAGCCCTTTTCCACATTTCGGCGGATGATGGCGTGCAGCGTGTGTTTTTGGTTGTTTTCCAGAACCTCCGTCCGCACTTGGCTGCATTTCTTTTCGCTGTGGCGCTCCAAGAGTCCCATAACCGCCGTCTTCCCGAATCCACCCGTCCCCTTCACTTTTTCCTGCCGACGTTTCCAGTGCATGTTTCGGGCGAGTCCACCGATGTACGTTTCGTCAGCCTCTACACCAGTGCTTCCGCTCCCGCCCATCATTTCAATTGTCCCGTTTTGCATGGCAAGGCGGATGCGCTGTTGCATGAACCATGCGGACTTTTGAGTAATGCCCAGCGAGCGATGGACTTCATAGCTGCTGATGGAATTCTTGGCATTGGCTTCAAGCCACATTCCGATTAGCCACTTGTCGAGCGGAAGCGGCGAGTCTTCCATGATCGTGCCGGTTTTGATGGAGAACCGTTTCGCCTTGTGATCTTCGCGGCACTCCCACACGCGGCGCGTCGAAATGAAGCGGACGCGGATGGAGCCGCAACGCGGGCAGCACACGCCGTTAGGCCAGCGGAGATTCACCATGAATTGAAGCGAGGCGTCCTGATCGGCAAACAGCTTGACGGCTTCCATCAGGGTCTTCGGAGTGGCTTGGGGTTTTTTGCTTTCCATGCTCATATACTAGCACTAGAGGGGGAGTGCGTCAAGTATATTGTTGCCCTAAAAAGGACCTAAACGGGACCCTCTTTCTTAATAACTTCTTGCCCAACCCTCTCCACAACCCCCGCCCCACCCTCATCTTGCAAAAAACCGCGTCCTCGCCCTTCTCGCGCTACTTTTTTTCTCTCCCCTCCGCCCGTGCCAGAACAAAGCCAATCAAACCCACCATTCCGTGCCCTTGGTGCCCTTCGTGGACCAAAACCGCCCCTTTTGCCCTCCCCCAAGCTAAATTTGTTGACGGAACAAACCCAATTCGACCTTCGACAGCCTTGCTTGACACCCCTTTTCCCCTCTCCTATCTTGCGGGGCTGGCCTGGCAGCGGCCAATTCGCTGCCGGCCACGGGCATTCACTCATGTAGGGCATGCTTCAGCATGCCGTCCGAAAGGAGCTCTTGTCATGGCACTGAAGGTGGGCATCAACGGGTTTGGCCGCATCGGCCGCCTCGTTCTGCGAGCGGGCATCAAGAACCCCAACGTCGAATTCGTCGGCGTCAACGATCTCTTCCCCCCGGACAATCTCGCCTATCTGCTCAAGCACGACTCAACCCACGGCAGATACAAAGGCACCGTCGAGGCCAGGGAAAACGGCATCGTCGTCGATGGCAAAATGATCCCCACGACCGCCATCAGGAATCCGGCCGAGCTTCCCTGGGGCAAGCTGGGCGCGGATTACGTCGTCGAATCCACCGGCCTGTTCACCGACTACGCCGGCGGCGAGAACCACCTCAAGGCCGGCGCCAAGCGCGTCATCCTCTCCGCTCCCACCAAGGAGCCCGAGAAAGTTCCCACCTACCTCGTGGGTGTGAACCACACCAGGTTCGACCCCTCCAAAGACAAGATCGTCTCCAACGCCTCCTGCACCACCAACTGCCTCGCCCCCATCGCCAAAGTCATCAACGACAACTTCGGCCTGGCCGAAGGCCTCATGACCACGGTCCATGCCGCCACCGCCACTCAACCGACCGTCGATGGTCCCAGCAAAAAAGACTGGCGCGGCGGCCGCGGCGCTTATCAAAACATCATCCCCTCGGCCACCGGCGCGGCCAAAGCCGTCACGCTCGTCCTGCCCGAACTCAAGGGCAAGCTCACCGGCATGGCCTTCCGCGTCCCCGTCCCCGATGTCTCCGTGGTCGATCTGACCTTCAAGACACAGAAAGCCACCACCTACAAGGACATCTGCGCCGCCATGAAGCGAAGCGCCGAAGGCGAGCTGGAAGGCATCCTCGGCTACACCGACGAAGAGGTTGTCTCCAGCGACTTCATCGGCGACGCCCGCAGCTCCATCTTCGACGCCGGCGCCGGCATCGAGCTCAACGCCAACTTCTTCAAAGTCATCGCCTGGTACGACAACGAATGGGGCTACTCCAACCGCGTAATAGACCTGATGCTGGCGATGGCCAAAAAAGACGGGCTTTTGAAGTAATTCCCGGGTATATTACGACAATGGCTGCTCCCAACAACATTCTGTCCAGGCTTCTCGAACCTGTCACCGAGTGCCTCACACCCGAGGCAGCGCGGCGGCTCGTCGAGCTTCGCGCCGATGCGGCTACGCAGCAGCGGGTGGACGAGCTTGCCGACAAGAACACTGAAGGTTTGCTCACCGAGGAAGAAAAAGCCGAATACGAGGCATACGTCTCCGCCTCAACTTTCATTGCAATACTTCAGGCAAAGGCACGCGCGAATTTGGCACGTCACCCTGCCATATGATCGATACCGCCACGCGAATCATGGTTCGATGGCGGGCATCAAATCGTTGCGAGTACTGCCATATTCATCAAGATGATGAGCGGCTGTTTACCTTTCATATCGAGCATGTCATCGCCAGGCAGCATCACGGAACAGATGATCCTTCCAATCTTGCGCTTGCGTGCATCCACTGTAATTTGCATAAAGGAACGAATCTTTCAGCGATCGACCCCCAGACCGGACAGGCTGTCCAACTATACAACCCTCGCGTGAATAATTGGACCGAACACTTCGGGATAATCGGCGCCGCAGTAGCGGGCTTGACTCCATCAGGCAGGGCGACCGCATCGCTGCTTCGCATGAATGATCCCACGCGGGTCCAACTCCGATCGGTTGTCCATTGACACTCCTTGCTCTCCCTCTTTATCGTGGATCCCACCGCACACAGGAGTTTCCATGCCCGCCGTGAAAGTTGGCATCAATGGCTTCGGCCGAATCGGCCGCAATGTCTTCCGCGCAATGCTCAAGGACCAGGGCCGATTCGAAGTCGCCGCCATCAACGATCTCGGCGACGCCAAAGCCCTGGCGCATCTACTCAAATATGACTCGGTCCATGGCCGCTTCCCCGGTGATGTGCGGGCCGAGGGCACGAACATCATCGTGAACGGCCGAGCCATCCCGGTCCTCTCCGAGCGCGCCCCCGCCAAGCTTCCCTGGGGCCAGCTTGGTGTTTCGGTTGTCCTCGAATCCACCGGCGTCTTCACCAAGCGGGAGAGCGAGAAGGGGGGCTACGGCGATCATCTCAAGGCCGGCGCCAAGAAGGTGATCCTTTCCGCCCCCGCCTCGGACAATCCCGATCTCACGGTTGTTATGGGCGTGAACGACTCCAGGATCACTCCCGCCATGACCACCTTCTCCAACGCCTCCTGCACAACCAACTGCCTGGCCCCGATGGTCAAGGTGCTCCATGAAAAGTTCGGCATCGAGCGCGGCATGATGACCACCGTTCATGCCTATACCAACGACCAGCAGATCCTCGACCTGATCCACAAGGACCCCCGTCGCGCCCGCGCGGCCGCCCTCAACACCATTCCCACCACCACCGGCGCGGCCCGCGCCGTCGGCGAAGTGCTCCCCGAGCTTCAAGGCAAGTTGGATGGATTTGCTCTGCGGGTTCCCGTGGCCGACGGCAGCTTCACCGACCTCACCGCCGTGCTCAAGCGATCCGTCACCAGCAAAGACATCAACGAAGCCATGAAGGAATACGCCGGCGGGGCGCTGCACGGAATCCTCGAATACACCGAAGACCCGATCGTCTCCAGCGACATCATCGGCAATCCGGCCTCGTGCATCCTCGACGGTCTCTCGACCATGACGCTTCCCAAGGAAGGCGGCAACATGGTCAAGGTCTGCGGCTGGTACGACAACGAGTGGGGATACTCCAACCGCACCGCCGATCTGATTCACAAGATCGCCGGCATGTAGCGCTTCAGTTGAAGAGGAAGCTAGTCCGCTCGCTTCCCCCATGCCTGCCACTTGAACGGCTGCGGCTTGAAGGCCGCGAAGCTGTTGGCCTTTTTGGCATAACGCTCGCTGACCGCCCTGATCTTGTTCATGTAGGCGTCCAGCTCCGCGTTGTTCGAGACGCGGCTGAAGCCGATTTGGCCGACGACGCTGTACTTGAGAAACCCGGGGATGCTCCTCTCGACGGTGCAGTCGATGCCGTTCTGCTGGAGCGCTGTTGCCGCGGCCACGGCCATCTTCTCCTCGGGGTAACCCTGAGCCATGACGTAATTGAGCCCCACCGTTCTTTCCTTTGACCGCACTGGCGCATTGCCCGCCACATTGGCCCCGGCGGCGGCCGCGCTGTTCGCCACGACGTCGGGCGGCTCGGCGTTGTAGTCCACCGCCGCCGGCGCGGGCGCAGGCGCGGAGACTCGTCGGATATCCGTCAAGTTCGGCCGCGGCGTCTGCTTGCGCAGCTCGGGTGTGCTGGTCGGCGCAAGAACCGTCTGCGGATGGTTTGACCACCTTCGGCCGGCGAGGAATACGGTGATCAGCAGAGTCGCCAGCGCAAAAGCGCTGATGATGGCCGTCCCATAGCTGACGCGCATGGCAATCTCGCCCCCTTCGCGCTTCACCGACGTTGTGCTCGGCCGCGGATCATCGTAAATCGGGGCAGACTGTGGCTGTGGTACAGAGGCGACATACGAGGCGGCATACCCCGCCTCGCGCTGCCTCGGTTCCGGTGGTGGCGCCTCGATCGCCGGCGCTGCCACCTCCTCGCGCGCCGCCGCCGCCATCGCCATGGCGGGCGCCGGCGCGGCCTTCGGTCGATTCTTGAACCACAGGAAGAGGGTGCTGAAGACCCCCGGCTGGCGCGGAAGCCCCCGGGATTGATGCTTGACCATTACTTCAAAAAGGGCAGCGGAGCGTTTTTTCTTGGCCATCCTTGACCTCTCTCGCCGGAATCGGCGTTTATCGGGCGACATCCTTGTCACCCTGCTCCATATCAGGCAGGACCGGCTTCTTAATAAGCCGGCGCTCACCGTCTAGAGATTACGGTTCAGTACGCCTCCAGTCAAGCCGATGAGCTAATGAAGGATTTTTCCGCGCAGTCTACCCATCTCCCCCAGAAGTGCCGGCAGCGGCCTCAACGGGGCGAATCGGGGCGGGAATCCGGGATGTTGGTAATCCGATAACTGTGAGGTCCTCATGCAACGGCCGATCATGAATCCGATCTTTCCGGATGCTTCCAAGAGCAAGGTGAAGATCAAGGTCCCGCTCTGGAAACGCATCGTCAACCTTCCCAATACTCTGGTCGGCCTGCTGCTGGCCGATATCTTCTTCTGGCGGTCCAACCGCCTGCGGATCGAGGAAGGGACCGTCATCGGCCGGGTGTTCCAGGCGACCCTCTATCGCCTGCTATTCGTCCCCCTGTTCACGGTGCTGGTTGTGCTGGCCATGGTTTACCTGGCCACGCACCCGCCCCAGCCCATGACCACCGCCGATCCGCTCTCGCTGGGCATCTACTATGACCCGATCCAGTTCAAGAGCGCCGACGGCACCGACCTGGAGGGCTGGCTGGTTCCGATCATCGACGCCAACCTGATCATCGAGCAGAGGGAGAAGGCGCTGCGGGCCAAGTTCCCGGCGGTGATCCTGGTGCATGATTACGGAAGCAGCCGGCTACAGATGCTCCCGATCGTGCAGTCTTTGCACGAGGCGGGGTATGTGCTGCTGGTTCCGACCCTTCGCGGCACGGCCACATCCCACAATGCCTCGACCTTCGGCATCAAGGAATCCGCCGACGTCCAGGGGGCAATCCAGTTGCTCAAGAAGCGCAACGGCATCGACAGCACCCGCATTGCGGTGCTGGGCATCGGCACGGGCGCCAACGCGGCGATCCTGGCGGCCGAGAAAGAGCGAGTGGCCGCCCTGGTCCTCGACCATCCGGTGCGCGATGACGATCAGGTCGTTCGCAATTACCTTGGCCCTCCCCCGCCCTGGTCGCACTCGATGAATCACCTGTGCAAGTGGAGCTTCGAGGTGGCGTTCCGCGTCGATGCGGAAGAGCTCGACCTGGAGCGGCACGCGGTGGCGCTGGCGGCCCAGCCGGTGCTGATGTTTGATACCTCCTCGGCCCCCAACTCCTTCCGCACGGCGGGCAAGGAAGAGATCAAGACCTTTCTGGCCAAGTACATCGGCGACAAGCCGAAGATGCCGACGGCCGGGATTGACCTGAGGCGGTAAGCGCTCAACCGACGGCGACGTCGGCAGCGCGATGTTTGGCCAGCGCGGTGACGAAGAGATCGGCCGCCGGCTGGCGTCCGTTCCAGGTGTTCCAGAGGACCAGCCGCTGGCGGTCGGCGGAGAGGGCGACGACGACGTCGGCGGCCGCCGAAAGCGCTTTCATGCCGGCGTAGGGGCTGACGTATTGGGTGACCAGCTCATCCTCCAAACCTACGCAGAGCACGGGGCCTTCCTCGGCCCCCAGGAGCAATCGGGTGCTTCCCAGCCACGGCAGCAGCGCCGCGGAGGAGATCGGCCCACAGCGGCGCTCCTGAGCGATCACTTCCAATGATCCGCGATCGCGGGTCTGCACGTTTCCATCCTTCAAGACGACAACCACACGCGCTGCATCGGGGAGGACGGCGATGATTTCCGCGCGCACGTCGGGGCCGGCGGCTTTGGCGGTGATTTTGGGTTCTTCGGTTCCGCCCTCGCGCTGGAGCATCATGAGCCGATTGCCGCCGCTGAAGAGGAGGCGGGAGTCATCGAGGATGGCCAGGTTTTTAGCGCCGGTTCCCAGGAGGTTGACGGGGCGCATGGCGAGCATGGGGCGGTCGGGCTGGCCGATTTTCCAGGCGACGATGCCGGCCTCGGTGTGAGAGGCCCAGAGCTGGTTGTTCCAGATCAGCGCCTGGTTGAAGCCGAGTTGGGAGACGACGGATTGATCGGTGTAGGCATCAGGCGCGGGCTGGGTGGGATCGAGGTCGAAGAGGCCGGAGCGTGCGCCGACCAGCAGTCGCTTCTGGATGCCGGAGCGCTGGACGCTGCGCAGCGGGCCGAGTGTGGTGGGCAGGGGAATCATCTGGGTTTTCGCCGATGAGCGCGGGTCAACCCGCAACAGGTTCGGTCCGGCGACGGCCCAGACGGATTCGCTGGTCTTCTCCTTCGCCGCCGCCAGCAGGAGAGTCTGGAGCATGGTTCCCTGGTCGGCGGGGCCGAGTTGCCGGAGGACCTCGCCGGGTGAGAGTTGTGGGGCGGCCTGGCGGATGGACTCAAATTGCTTGAGCAGATCGGTGGCCCGCTGGAAGTGTTCCATCTGGCCGGCCGCGCGTTGCTCGGCCAGGCTGCGCTGCATCGCCTCGATCCGCTGGTGTTCGAGAGATGGGCTTTGCACATCGAGATCGAACGGAGGCAGGAGCTCGAGGCCGCAGGAGAAGGCGACGCGCTCGCCGGCGGTGCGGAGTGCTTCGCTCAGGTCATGCGCATTGGTTCCCACGGATTGGAGTGCGGGGCGGACTCCGCAGACCTGGGCAATGGCAGCGCGGAGGGCGGGCTGGAAGTGCGCGATGACGGCCTCGGCCCAGATGGAGTTGCCATCGTTGAGGAAGACCTCGGCGAGCATCTGCTGTTCGGCCGGCTCGGGAAGGACCTTGAGGCTACAGGAGAAGTCAGCGCGCAGCTCGTGACCGTCGCCGCTGACGAGTTTTTCCATGACCCATCTGAGGCGCATGGGCGATCTGCGCAGCTCCAGGCGGCCTGATTCGCGTCGGGCTAATTCGCTGTCCTGTAGAGGCATTGTCAGCTCCCCAGTCATCTGCTCGGCCCGGTGGCCGGCATGGTTGATTGTACCGCGTCGTGCGCTTCGGCAGGGATATAAAAGAAGGCGATGGCTAGAATCGCATACAAGCCCAGGAGCAGAGCGCCCTCGAACCAGTTGCTCTCGCCGTTGATCCCCAAAACTACGACGATGCCGACCGTCAGCACGATGGCGACCACTTCCATCGGGCTGAAGATGAGGTCCATGAATTTGGAGTGGCCGATTCCCATTGAGACGAAGGCCGCCGAGAGGAGGACCATGAGGGGAGTGACGAAGAGGGCGATCTGGAGGCTGCTCTGGTAGGCGATGGTCATGGCGGTGTCCATGTCGTCGCGACGGGCCAGGAGGAGGGCGGTGGAATGCTCGGCGGCGTTGCCGATGATAGCCAGGAGGATGACGCCGACGAACACGTGACTCCAGCCGAGGTGGGCGGCCATTTCTTTGGCGGAGTCGACGAGTAACTCGGCGACAAGGGCAATGCCGACGGAGGCGATCAGGAGCATGGTGATGCTTTTCTTGACGGACCATTGCTCGCCCAGGCCCTGTGGATCTTCTGGAGATTCGGCCGGCTTGACGGAGAAGATGTGGGCGTGGGTGCGGAGGGTGAAGAGGAGGCCCAGGGCATAGACGATCAAAAGGATCACGCTGGTGAGCATGGAGACTCTTTTCTCGTGCTCGTGAATCTGCACATCGTGCATGCGTTCGGCCGTGAAGTGAAAGATGGCGGGGAAAAGCATGGCGGCGGTGGCGAGGGCGAGGAGGCCGGAGTTGACCTCGGCCGAGGAACGGCTGAAGACCTGTTTTTCGCGGTTCCATCCCCCGACGACCATGGCCGCCCCTGCGACGAGGAGGAGGTTGCCGAGGATGGAGCCGGTGAGCGAGGCCTTGACGATCTCCGTCAGCCCCTGAGAAAGGGCGATGATGGCGATGATCAATTCGGCCGCGTTGCCGAAGGTGGCGTTGAGCAGGCCGCCCCATGTGGGACCGGTTTTGTCAGCGAGGTGTTCGGTCGCCTGCCCCATCAGGTGAGCCAGGGGAATCACCCCCAGTGCCGCGAGGGAGAAGGTTGCGATGGGTTCCCAGGGCTTGCCCTTGCCCAGCCAGAGGTGCATGAGGAAGGCAAGGGGGATGGCCAGGTAGCCGAGCATGTTGATCTTGTGCATGGGTGGGATTGTGAATTGTGGGAGGGAGGTTAGCAATTGGGTGGGTAGGGGGGAGGGAAATCGGGTTCGTTGTGCGTCACGAAAGGGCGCAGGAAGCCAGGCGCGCAGCCGCGCCGCATCGCCGCCCGCCCGCCCCTAACCGGGCAATCTCATCCATATCATTTAACTGCTTTTGCGGTTGACGTTAAGCGACGATGACGTTGCAATCCACATAGTGTTTTGGAGGCGGGATGCGCTTGGATGCACTTGAACCAACACCTTCGACGCCGGGAGCCTTTGATGCGCCTTTCCTTTGTCCGGTTCACCCAGATTTCCCGGCGGACCCACCGCCGCCAAGCCGCCGGCCATTTCATTGAACCCCTCGAGCGGCGCCAGCTCCTCGCCGGCGATGTGCGCTTCGCCGTCATCGGCGATTTTGGCGGCAATTCCACCCCCGAGGCCGACGTCGCCAACCGCATCAAAAGCTGGAACCCCGACCTGATCGTCACCGTCGGCGATAACAACTATCAGCTCGGCCAGGCCACCACCATCGACGCCAACATCGGCAAGTATTACCACGATTTCATCTCCCCCTACAACGGAATTTACGGCGCGGGCAGCGCTGATGGCGTGAATCATTTCTTCCCGAGTCTGGGCAACCACGACTGGATGCAGCCCAACGCCCAGCCCTATCTCAACTATTTCACTCTCCCCGGCAACGAGCGCTATTACACTTTCCGCCAGGGCGCGGTGCAGTTCTTCGCCGTCGATGCCGATCCCCACGAGCCGGACCTGGGATATGTGAATGAGACCACCTCCACCGTCAATTCAGTCGAGGCGCAATGGCTGAAAAACGCGCTGGCCGCCTCGACCGCCCCATTCAACATCGTCTATTTCCACCACCCCGCTTATTCCTCCGGCACCACCCACGGCTCATCGCCCTGGATGCAGTGGCCCTTCGAGCAGTGGGGGGCCGACGCGGTCCTTACCGGCCATGAGCACAATTATGAGCGCTTGAACATCGGCAACATCCCCTATTTCGTAAACGGCCTGGGCGGCGCGGAAAATGTCTACACCAGCTTCCGCAACCCGCCGCTGGCCGGGAGCGCGGTGCGGTTCAGCGATGATTTTGGCGCCCTGCTCGTCGATGCCAACGACACCACCGCCACGTTTCAATTCATCACCCGCGCTGGCAGCGTCATCGACAGCTACACCCTCGCCCCCGCCACCTTTGCTCCCGCCGCCCCCAGCCACCTCGCCGCCACGCCCGCTTCCTCCACCCAGGTGCAACTGAATTGGCGCGACCAGTCCAGCAACGAAAGTGCCTTCCAAATCTGGCGCTCCAGCGACAACGTCAACTTCACCCCGATTGCAACCACCCTGGCTAACGCGACGAGTTTCACCGATTCCTCGGCCAGCGCCGGAGTCCATTACTATCGCGTCCGAGCCACCAACGGCGTCGGCGCATCCGCATTTTCCAA